>JBHLND010000105.1:0-7990 GCA_048937485.1 Promethearchaeota archaeon | reverse complement strand
TGAAGAGGGCCGCATCAGAGGATGTGAAGCTGTTTCCAAAGGGAGCAAGCTCTACGCATCCTATAGTGCAGTAATTCCGAGCATCGTCCTGGGAAACGCCTTTGCGTTCCATGGATTTCACAACTACGTCATCATTGAATAGGGCAATATTGTTGACTCCGGATTCAATTGTGTCAACTATAGCAACAAGCAGCTCCTCAGGAGTATCACTGTGAATTCTTACGTGTACATTGGGGAGAGGCAGAGCAACACTCTGTGTGGCTTCTAGAATTAGATATGTAAGTTCATTTGTTGCATCAGTACCATCTACTCCAATTCCGCCGATCGTCGCTGCCTGAGTTGTGAGAAGGCCCTCAAAGTAAAGCGCGACTAATGAATCGAATAGCGGCACGAGTTCATTGACTTTTATCCAAAGACTCTCAACAAGCTCCTTTGCCTGTTGCACACTGAGGATGCAGTCTTCAAGATCCTTCTTGAAAAATGGATAGAGATACTGATCAATTCGGCCTAACGATATTGCTTGACCATCATAGGTTTCCAAGCTTAGCGCCAAGTGTGTAAACCGAATGAATTGGATAGCTTCATAAAACGTACGCGGGGGTCTCGAAGGCACGCACTTGCATATCTCAGAGATTTGCTCTAGCTCCCTTTGTCGAGTCGCATTTCTTTCTATAGCGGCAAGTTCGGCTGCCAGTGTTGAATACCTGTTTGCGTACGCCATGATTGCATCAGCTACAACCTGGCAGGCGGTGTAGAAGTCTGCTTTCTCAGAATCAGTGGCGTGAACTGAAACCAGTTCCTTAGCCTCTCTACTAATCTCCTCAAAACCTTTTGAGAAAAGGTTGGGGTAATTGATGCTCACGTGTCCGTAGCCTGCCATTTCAGTTAGGATGAACGCAGCTCCTGTGTATAGAGTGTCTATGATTTGAGGGGGAGTTATCTCTTCCACATGATATAGCAGAGAATTCTCAGCCCAATACGGACCTAATTCATCTTGGAGTACGCGTACGTCTTGATCAGAGATCGAGTAAGCTTTTGGTTCTCGTGCTCTCAAGTCTTCTAGCTCATTGATAACACGCGTCCCATGAGCTTCTGGATAGATTATGGCTCCGGGAACATCTTCGACTATGGTACCTACAACCAATTCATTTGGTAGAATCTCGATTGGCATGTTTCGTAGGACATGGGCTAATGCCTTAGCCTGACGGATAATTGCCGACTCCCCTTCCGTTTCTTTCATAGATTCTGTGAATAGTTTGGTTCTTGCAATAGATACGCTTGGAACAGCTTGAACCATTCTATCTCTCAGAGCCTGCAGTCGTTCCTCCAAGATTCTGTCCTCCAGCATAAAGCAACGGACCGGTGAAATTTAAGGGTATTCAAGCAATGCACTAACGATTCAGTTTTGGAAATGGACGACATACGTCAAGTTGTATAAAGCGCGTAATCAACCCGCTCCTCGCCTTGGCCAGACACAATCCAACAGAATCTTATGGATTCCAAGCAAGAACCAATTGACTTTGGATGAAGTATGAGCGTATCAAAGCCCGGTCCCTGCTGTCAAAGAGAATCCAGGCCGATGGCTGGTTCCACATCAATAGGTCTCTAAATGCCTATAGAGGATGTGAGCATGGCTGCGTTTACTGTGATGGAATGTCCGAGTACTACCATGTAGATAATTTCACCACTCATGTACGTGCCAAGGATAATGCGCCAGAAGTTCTCCGGAAGGAACTGAAGAAGGAAAGCTATACATCAAAGAGCGAATTAGAGTCAGAAACATTGTGGTCATTCTTGGACAAGGAAGATGCTGCTCGACTGGCAATGAAGTCTCCAAGAAAGCAAGTAATAGGAGTCTGCGGAGGGGTTTCCGATGGCTTCCAACCCTTTGAAAAAGAATGCAGGATTACCCAACGGATAATGGAAACACTGCTCGACTTTAACCTGCCTTTGAGCATTCTCACAAAATCGGACCTTGTGCTAAGAGACCTTGATTTAATCAAGGAGATACACAGGGAAACTAATGCCAATGTCATGTTCACCATAACGCTTCACGACAATGAAACTCAGAAGATATTCGAACCCAAGGCATCGTCGACATCTGAGAGATTCGACGCATTGAAGCAGTTCAGAAAAGCAGGCATACCAGGAGGCGTAATGGCCACACCAATCATCCCAACAGTTGGCGACAATGATGATAATCTTGAAGGGCTAGTGAGAGAGGCTAAAAGGGTAGGAGCGGAGTTCATTCTCTTTGGAGGAATGACACTGAAACCGGGACGTCAGAAAGACTACTTCCTCAATGTGGTTCGAAAGCGATTTCCCAAGAAACTCGATGCGATAAAACGAATTTACTCCAATAATGACAAGTATGGAACACCATTATGGAGAGAGGTTCCTGTCAATGTGATGCTGCGAGGTCATCAGATCTGCAAGCAGATTGGCATTAGTGATCGTTCAATTAGGCATCGCTTGCCCGGCGAACCAGAAGCCAATCATCTTGTTCTTAGTGTACTGCTGGATCTTGTATTCTATAATTCATACCTTTTGGGACGCCCGCGCAATGAATCTCAACATCTGAATGAACTTGCCAAAGCTATTGAGAGGGGCATGCCAGATTTGGCTCAGCTGCATCAAGAGAACACTCTAGAAAGCACCCTCAGGCCCTATGCTCAATCAATTCCAGTGGTCCTGGAAATAATGGAAAAAGGTTCGTCTAGTTTCCTAGAGAATATTGAAGAGAGCATTACATCGAAAACACGGACAAAGGCAGAGTTTGTTGCATGGGATAAGAAAAATGGCTGAAACCAATCTCCCTCAGCAGTCAGCCGATAGTGCCATTATTGCTTTGATCTCCAAATTTTGGCCAAGAATAGGGCAGCTATCACAAAGGAAGCAGAAAGATAGAGCGCCGCGTATACATATCGAATTTCAAGAGGGAGAGGCTGAGTGAGATCAAGCGTGAAGGTCCGGTTCTCCAAAACCGTCACAGTTGTAGTTGATGTTGTAGTTGTTGTCGAAGAACTACTGGATGTTGGTTGAGTCGTAGAGGCAAGTCTAGGATAGTGGTCAATCGATCCTGCTGAACCCGGAATAGTATAGGGTCCCGACCCACTATAGTCAGAGTAGCCGTTACCCAAGTTTATTGCATCATCCCAACTATTTGAGCTACCATCATCTCGTGCACAATTCCCTCCTGCCCATAGATTGTTGCCATAGACGCAATTATTACTACAAGTGGAATCCAAGAAAATCTGGTTGTCTGTACATGACCTCACATCATTCCCAAGAAAATAATTGTCATCTGAAAAAATGCCTGCATATATTCCATTTGAGACACAGCCAATTACGAAATTGCTGCTAACTACGCTACTTGAGGTCTGAGTTAGAGATATGCCGTCGCCAGGGCTATTCTGAGCTGCAGAGTCGGCAACGAAAACATAATTGGAGGTGTCAATGCTAATTCCTGAACTCGAGCAGCTAGTTCTTGTCACGTTAATCAGGTTAGACTGAAAAATCCAGATTCCTAAGGCAGATTCACCGATAGCACAATTGTCAATTACTCCATTGGTAACACTCTCGAAATGAACTGCCCCGTAACTTGGACTCGGAGGATTCAGAATGCAATTCGTTATCTCGAAGTTGACATCGGTGTTGACGATTCTAATGCAAGCCCCGTTCACCTGGGTTGTGATTAGCAGGCCATCAATCTGGTATGGATATTCAGGCGTGCCAAGCCCATCCCAACCCTGCGCCGCGAAATCCGCATTTGAGGTTATTTCAATTGCGGAGTGCTGCAGGAAAGAGAGAACTGCGGAGTCAACTTTCCTAATTCCTTCATTTGGGAGGTAAGATGTATCCGAAGCAAACACACAAGAGCCAACGTATAAGAAAGAAGCAAGCAGCAGAACGAACCCAATTGCTGCCTTGAATGATTGCTTCACTCCGCAGAGCCCCCTGCGTCATCACCGTCTGCAGTGAATGCAGCATCTTCATTCCGCACGGCTGAAGAACCCACTTCGTCGATGGCATCTGAATTCGAATGGTGTTCAATGAGTTCAGGCAATTCCCCCCTATTTGGATGTAGACCATAGTCGATAACGTTCCTCGCCGCACGAAGTCCCTCCGCAACTGCGAGTATGAGCCCAAACATGGCAAATGCATAGATGACCAAAGTCAGATTATACCACCAGTAGTGATAGCCTGCTAAAAGCTCTGACATCGTCATTATGGTTCCTAGGAGTAGGATGAGAACCATGCAGATTGACGCGCAGATTCGCCAGCCACGCGAACCCCAAGAGGGCAATGCATTGTTAATAGCAGCAGTAGTTGCCATTCTACCACAAGACTGCAATGAAGCATTCAGAGTTATATTGCTTTGGGATTTGCTCCAGTTGGTAAGGCTTAAGAGAACCTTCAGTAACAGAGGTTATGACTGAAAATGCGTAGGAAAGGGGCAATCCTTGGTATAGCAATCCTTCTTATGGTTTCTATTTATCCAAGTTCTGTTTCGGCCTATAGCTACTGGACAACTTGGTCTTGGGATTGCGGGATAAAGGTAAATGTTCATGTTGAGAGCATAGACATCTGGGCAACAGACATACCCTACGATATCTTTGCCAGACTTACCTTATTGGAACTCGGCAATGTTGCTGAAGTCCTTAGCCTTACGTTTGTCCTTAAGCTTGTCACAGAATCAGTTGACACAGGAATATACGTAGTTTCCTCTCCTTGGAATCAGCCAGGAGAAGTCATTGAAGTTATGGGAAGATTCGTAGTGTCGCCTATTCAAATAAACCATGCATTTGAAACGGGCTATGTTGCAGGATACTACTACCAGTTGAATATGACAGTAAGATTGACCGGCGACTCAATCCTCAATCTATGGATGGGCTATAAGGGACCCTATCCGGCCAGCTTTTCAACGGCACAATTCATCGTTCTTTGGCCATGGCTTCCAATAGGCATTGTCTTCTTTTTGTACTGGGGAGCATTCTATGGTCTTCGACGATTCAATAGAAGATATGATACTGTGAAGCAGATTACGGAGGAAGAAAGGGAATCCAGAAGCTAGAAGTGGCATCTTCAGAAACGGCCTAGATGGATCCAGGAGGCATTGGTGGGTTCAAATCTAGTCATTAAATCTAATTCTGAAACGGCATTTGTCGCTTCCGCTTCTTACCGATTCAAGACGGTCCACAACAACATCCTTTCGCATGGCACTCTTGAAGTTGGATTTAAGCCAAGAGTCTGAGCAATTGCAGATCAATGGAGAGGAAACTAAACCGAAATCTACCAAAGGGCAAAAACATCTTGGATATGTCGCCTCGATTGTATTATCATCGATGATTTGAAAGAGTTCGGCACCATCTCCTATCTTTTGGTTCAATCCAGCGATGAATGATTCAAAGGACTGGGATTCCTTCCACGTTTCGAGGAATGTACTCTTGGCAAATGACTCAGCACACTTCTCTCCTGTGTATCTGAACACTAGACCCACAGAAGCTGTTTCAAGCTCTTGAACTCCCAAAATTAGTGCCCCATACCAGATTTGGAAGAAATGCTTCGCCTTGTTGTCAAACTCTGTTATGGAATCAAAGCTCGCTTGGATATCCTGTTTTAGTTTGTTTCGGTCTTCAATATTCATCCAGGCGATAAGAAATGGTTTGAACTCATCAAACTCTGTGACAACCATTTGTAGAGACGAGATGAGCCGATTTCTATCCTCTTTCTCAAGGTCCCATATTCCATCAACGAGCCCACCAAACCAGCTCCTCATAAAGTCCCGTAACCACTGCTCCCATGCAGTCATCGACCCATCCCTCTTACTCGGACTTGATGGTGGAACCTCGCGGCATTGTCCTTCGAAACAAATGGTCTGTCCCGTTATATGTATCTTGCTTGTTGTTTCTGAGTCTACTGGAACTGGGAAGTTTCCTGAACTGAGAAGTATCAAGTTCAAGATGGTTTCATTTCGTCCCAGAACTCCTTCGGCGGATGTCTTAAGTCGTAATCAACACGTGTGTCGTGAAGCACTCGAGAGCAGTATGGATCGCCTTGTGCAATTGTATGCTCCATAGTAAGTACGATACTCTCATGGTAATTTCGTGCTCCTTCGTAGTCCCCATAGCAGCAGATGTAGTATTTTACCTCAGGGTCAGGGAGGTCATCAAGAGAATCCACCCACAAGCAATTGTCATTGCGATATGCATGCTTTCCATCTCCAATCATCCCGCGAACAACGACCCAATCTGAAGGCTCCTCATCAGATGTAATCCGTTCTTTGAGGAGAGTCTCCAAGTCCACAAATGGGGGGTCTCGCGGAGTTCGATTATCGATAATGTACTGAGTGAAGAAACGTTTCCATAGTTTGATAGCTTCGCCCCTTCCTATAGTATCAATTAGAGAAAGAAGATTGTAGTAGCGAGGATGCAGAAAGGCTTGATGATAGTTTCTGTTCACTACCTGCATGGATTTGTCCCAAGCAGTGTCATCAGATAGGCCAAGCACTTGGAGGTAGTAATTCATTGCGCTATGGATGAGACTGGGGTACGCCGCTACGTAGCTCAATTCAGTGAGCAAGGAATCAAGAGCAAGGCTCCTGTTTGCGACATGATCGTATTTCACAAGGCTTCGGTATTTTTGCTCAAGATTGTCCACGAACTCATCAAGGTTCTCTGAAGATTTCTCACGAATGAACCCAATCAGATAGTTCAGTCGTTTTAGATAGAAACTCTCGGCATTCTCTTTTGGATTGAAATCGACCATCTTCTCGAGAGCGTTTTCGTTGAGCTCTCCAGACTTGTAGAATTTCATCTCTATCTCTCCAATACAGCATTGCTGCCTAGCTTCGGGTTCTGACCTATAATCATATTATTCAGCGCAATGTTGCTTTATTGGAAATCCGGAAGTCTTAACCATCACGCTGCACTAGCAACTCGGTACACTTCACAAAGACGGAGAACGAACAATGACTTTACGTTTCTTTGCGGCACTTAGATATTTGCTAGTGATATTCATAATCGCCCTAACAGCGCTTCTGATTTTTGCGGAAGGACTGATTCCATACAACTTTCTGATTACATCAATTGCGATCTCGATCCTTGCATTCGTGAATTTGCTTGATGCGTATGCAGCTAGGGATGGAAGATGGTTCCGTTTCTCCCTGCTCTTATTGGTCGCAATGATTTGTGGAACTACAGGTGATTTTCTTATGGCAGGAGTGTTCTATATCACACCTGAACCAGTTATTAATGGCATCATAATGTTTGGCTTAGGTCATCTCTTCTATTTGCAGGGACTAAGGGAGAAATCACCCCTTTTGCTTAACTCAAAGGAATCAGCTACAATCGCTGGCGGACGCGTCATTATTAGGAATTTGCTCATTTGGTTAGTCTTTATTGTTGGGGTACTAGTTGTATTCTACCTCACAGTCTTCAATCCTGCAAATCTGGCAATGGGGATAGCTGCACTACTCTATGGCGTGCTTTTAGTAACACTACTTGCCTTTGCTAGCACAAAGTGGTTCGATGAGTTCACGATATGGTTCAAATTGGCTTTGCCAATTGGTTTCTTCTTCTTCCTGTTTTCTGACTGGATACTCGCAGTAAGGTTCTTCATCGATCCATCTTTCCTGACTGGAACCATGGTGGGAGTCACCTATATCATTGGGCAGACCCTAATTCACCTGGCGGCCCCAGGAGAAAAGGCATTCAAAACGAAATAGGAGGAATTGATGCTATTTCTCCAACCTTATAACCATAGTTAACCACTACCTAGTATTCTATTGCTAGGGGATTCACATGGCAGAAGAACGAATTGTTGTAAGAGCTTGGTCTAGTAGACCCACAATGGAAGGCGCAGGAGTAAGACTGAACCGTGTGTTTGGTTTCCACGAGGTCCCAGACTTAGATCCGTTCCTGCTTTTGGATCATTTTGGTTCAGACAATCCAAGAGACTACTTGGCAGGTTTTCCATGGCATCCGCATAG
>JBHLND010000104.1:0-8159 GCA_048937485.1 Promethearchaeota archaeon | reverse complement strand
GGCCATGATCTCCCTAGTTGGAGTAATCATGATACGCAAAGGGCTGTCATTTCCAATCCCAATTACAGAAGAGAGGAAACGAGAGAAACTGAAGGAATCCATGGAGATTGATGCGATTTCAAATGAGTTCGACTCATCGGATAGCCAAGTCGAAGAACAGAATTAGTGCACTCGCAACAAAGTTAATACCACTAAATGCCGAGGTGGGTCTGAAAGGTTTGTACTCTCGCTAAAGAAGAGGGAATAATTATGACAGATCGCCCACAGTTTCTACAAGTTACATATTCGGGTTCAGGACTCACAACAATGCGTCACGAGAAAAAGATGGTTCGAGAGAAGGACGTGAAGTTCGACGGTGAAGATGGTTCAATCGAATTAACCGACGTTCGTCTTGTATGGATCAAGAATCCGTCCAAATGGGGCGGAGTCAAGAAGTTTGGCGCGGTTGCCGGCGCAATTGCTGGCGCAGCAGTTTTGGAGGGGATTGGAAGGGAAGTTGGTGGTTTCGGTGGCCGGGCATTACGAGGAGTTGGCCGAGGACTAGCCTTTGGAGCAGTCGGAGCTGCGGTGTCCTCATGGGGCCAAGACTCTTATTACAATAAGGATGAGAATGGAAACACTGAGAGTCTTGCCATTCCAATTGTTTCGATAAGCCAAGCCGCGCAGAGCGGAGACGAGCTAATTGTGGAGCTGAAGTCCGGCGGAAATATGCGCTTCAAGTTCAAACAGAAGAAAGTGATTCCATCCATAACAGCTAATCTGGTTGCAGCGCAGGATGCAGGAAAATGTCCCTACTGCGGAGCAGGTGCCAAGAATGCATCAAAATGCCCCCAGTGCGGTGCTCCAATATCCGGCGGAGGCGGCGGAGATGAGCACGACCACGAATCGGTCACCGTTTCGGTGAGCTCTGGCGGAGGAGGCTTTTGCACAAATTGCGGTCAGCAGTATCCCGCTGGCGCAAAGTTCTGCGGCGGCTGTGGCCACAGGGTCTGAATTTTAATACATTTTCAGCATTCTGGTCCCAACAAGGGACCAGGTTCCCCATTTTTCAAGTTTCATGGGTCCGTGAATGACTCTGCCTACCGGAATAAATCTTCTTCAGTGGGACGCTGAATGTCTCTTGCAGTTTCAGTTCCATCTGAAAACCTATACCCTCTTACTATGACCACAGGCATTCCTTCTCCTGCCTGTCCCATCAAGGGCTCTGCTGCCGAGGCAATTTCGTCTATCTGGCAAACTGTGGATCTTTCCAGTTCCCTTCCATAGAGGTCTCTCTTACCCTTGTTGTGAACAAATGCTCCAATTCCTGCACTCCCAATCGCCAGATTCACTCCGCCAGTTCTCCATGGCCTACCCTGGGTATCAGAAATAATCACAGCTAGCTTCACATTAGCAAGTGTTTCGAGTGCTTCTCTGATTCTCTTGGCACTTTCATCTGGGTTTAGTGGAAGTAGGATGTAGCTGTTTCTAGGTGCATTGGACTTGTCTACTCCGCTGAAGTTGCAGACTAATCCAGAGTGTGTTGCTGTTACGAGTATTCTCTCCTCTCTTAGTACTTCCTTGGCCTCCCTTAAGGCAAGCTCAACATGAAGGGGATCGAAGCTGTTCTTCTCTGCAATCTGCTGCGCTCTTTCAGATAGGCTAATCTCGTCATGATGAACAACTCTTCCTTCTGATTTCGAAACGACTGCATGGGCAATTACGAGGATATCGCCATCCAAGAGGCACATCCCAGCCTTTTCAAGAGATTCAACAATAAGCTTTGGAAGATCTGAACTAGAATCAATTAGTGGGATTCCTGGAACCGTGAATAGCTCAATTTTTCTTTGTGACACACTCTCACATCATCGTATTAGGCAGCTTTCTACCCCAAAAACGTACCCCAAGACGTCTGCGGTTGATTCAAAAGGACTCCTGAGACGAAATGCATGTTTCCAAGCCGAAAACACGCGTCATAGGGTGTTATAACGGGAAAACAATAAATGCAATGACGGGATACCTTCACGAAGTTGGAGAGAAGTATGACCATTCTTTCCGCGGCTTATGAAGAAATCTGAAGAAAAGTAAATCGCAGGCCTGCCTTCGTAATGAGTGTTTGACGGAGTGATGAAAATGAGTCCAGAAAGCAAGAAAACCGCAAAAAGAACAGATTCAGAAGGAACTGCACGCAATTCGCCGGGAGCAAGTCCTGGATCTGGTGACATTCGCCAAGGCACTATTGCCAAGTTCATGCGCAAGAGAACACAGCTAGTGGGATTTGAAACAGGTCTCAACAAGCATACTCAGTTTGCGATCGAATTTCTGGACAATGCTATTGATGCCCTGGAATCCTGGTGGTGGAAAACGAAGAAGCGTCCTCGACTAGACGACCAGCTTGATCCCAAGTACATAGAGGAGATTCGTTCGAAACTTGATGGAACTCTTCATGACTCCATTGCGTTAAGCAAGCGACTTGAGAAGGATGTGCGAGATGGAAAAGAGGTTGAAATACCACCTCGAAGAAGAGAAACGCTTGATGAGCGAGTCACACGCTTCCGTAAATTCCTTGTCCCGTTCAGGGGAATGATTTCGAGACGAGAACCCTTGGTTGTGATGCAACTAACTGAGATACAGATGCCTGACTTGGTTGCTCTGGATGATGATGAAGGGTTCAAGGTTTATGAGTTCGAGGTCTTTGATAATGGTGTAGGGATGGTTCCAAACGATCTTGAAAAATTCGGAATATACTTGGCATCAAGTAAGTCCGAAAGGCTTCGTCAAACTAGAGGTAGCCAAGGCTTTGGAGCTCCATCTGCATTTAGTGATGCTCAAAACACGACTGGCAAGCCAATATTCGCCGTATCAAAACGCTTCACGAGCAAGATTGCAACTGTAACAGACTTCTACACAACCACGGCAAACACAAAGGAGTACACAGGCGGTCCCATGGATATGGAATTGCCTTTTGAGCATGGTACGTATATTCGACTCAACTACTTGAACATTCAGTACCGACGAGGATATGCTGACATCTATGGTGAGATGGCCTCATTGCTAAACTCACATGTCACTATTGTGTTCATTGACCCCTACGGCGAAGTTCACATCCATCCACGGCGTGTAAAGGCATTTCCAGACGAACCTAAGTATGCGCAGCCACACCCTGCTAGCATCAGAATTGGGGAGTTTCAGGACTTGCTTCGTGAAACCACTGAGAGAGACCTGATGAGCTTCCTTACCAAAGCATTTGTTCGTCTTAGCTCGAACAAAGCAAGAACGATTATTGAGAATGCCAACAAGGAGCTTAGACGTAGGCATCAGGATGTCCTGAGTCCAAGAACTCCAACAGAATCTCTTTCGAAAATGGAGATTGAGCTACTATACAAGGCATTCTCAAATGAAGACTACATCGCACCTCCAACTGACACTGTTGTTCCAGTTGGGGAGGAAGTATTCGAGCAGACTATCCAGATGGCCTACAAGCCTGATTTTGCGACATCAGTTACACGGAAGCCCACTTCTGGGAAAGGACTCTCTTTTGCGGTCGAGGTGTGCATCGCATACGGTGGAGAGATTAGACCCGCAACATCTGCTCCAATGGTCCTCTGGCGTTTTGTGAATAGGGTTCCCAAGCTCCGGGATAATAGCGATTGTGCAACTTGGAAAGCCACAACCTCAGTAAACTGGAAGAACTACAAGGTCCAGTCTTTCGATAATGGGATACCCCGAGGCCCCATAATGGTGTTCATTCATGTTTGTGGCGCCTATGTCCATGTGATGTTCAAAGGCCAGAGCAAGCAGGCATTGGCTGAGGATGAGGTTCTTCTAAGAGAGATTAAGCTTGCATTAGAGGACGCAGGCAGGAGATTCAGACGCTACATCACAAGAAAAGAAACCGCGAGACGGAAGGCAAAGAGGGCTGGAATACTTGCAATGTATGCCGATCAATTTGCTCAGAGTCTTGCAACTATCGCGAATGATGGTAGGAAGAAGCCTATTTTTGATGCAGAGGTAGTCGCACGCAAGATTCGGGACTCCATCACTGGCTTTGAAACAGACTTCGATCAGGAAGAAACTGAAACTGACTCAAGAGGGTCTGACCTAGTAGCTGACGTGCCCCTTGGCGATGGGTCCGAGGAAGAAGCTGGCATTTCCGTGGAGGGTGATGAATAGTGGCCAAGAAAAAGAAGAAATCCTCCAGCAAGAAGGAAATAGTGCAGGCCACATTAGGCGATCTTGTCAAGGAGGACACCAAGCCCAAGAAACAGGCCGCCAAAAAGAAGCCGGCTGCAAAGAAATCTAGCAAGAAAAGTGCAGATAAACCCACAAAGAAAAAGCCCTCTAAAAAACCCGCGAAGGAAACCGTCAAGAAGAAAACCAAAAAGGCTCCAGAACCTGCTACTCTTAAAGAGGAATCCGGTCCCCCGCTGACAAGTCTTCCCGGAGTAGGACAGAAACTGAGAGAGCGTTTGCTGGCAAGAAAGTACGATTCAATTGAGAAGATATCAAGAGCTCGTCCAGCGAGCATGTCAAAGAAGGTAGAAGGGTTGAGTCTCGCTGGTTCAGAGAAACTGGTTTGGGCGGCAAAGGACTACTTAAAGCAAAAGGCAGCTCCGGAGCCCGATACGGCTGATATTAAGGATGACGAAGTATCTGAGCCTTCCCCTGCTGCAGAGGTAGGTTTGACCGACTTGCCTGGAGTTGGGTCAAAATTGGCCCGTGAACTCGAGCGTGCTGGATACAATTCTGTTGCACGTTTGTCCCGGTCCAGACCTAGTTCTGTTGCGAGTGTAGTTGATGGTTTGAGTCGAAAGAAGGCTGAAGCCATAGTTGATGCAGCAATCAAAATAGTTCGGGAATTTGAGCTACGTCAATTCGAGGAATCGACTGATGTGAAGATTGTAACTGCAAAAAAGGAAATACCAGCTGCACCAGCGGCTAAGGACGAGGAAAGAATCACAGCTGCTATTGAAGAAGGCGAGGAGATAAAACCCAAAGTGGAAAAGCCAAAGAAGAAGAAAGCCGAGAAACAGAAAGAACCTATCACTAGGAAGAGACCAGTTAAGAAGGAACTCACTCCGTTGGAGAGGAAACGCGCCAAGCCTGTAATCAAGAAGTCAGACTTGCCAGTACCTGAAGCTGTTCAAAAGATGCAGAAAGAAATGAAGAAGAAATGGAAACAGGCTGAAAAACGAATTGCTGCGATTGAAGCAGGAGAGATTCCTGAGGAAGAGCTTGCAACTCTGGCAGAAACTGTTGAAGTTCTTAATCTTGCTTCTGAAGATACTTTGGATCTTCTTGCTGAAGTAGCATTGGACGTTCTCAATGAGGCTATGACCACAGGGCGTCCCGCTTTCGAGATACCAAGTCGCTCTGGCGATAATATCGTCTGGGATGAAATAAGAGACCTTCTCCTTCTTGGGACAAAAACGGTTTCACGTCCCTATCACTCGTTGGCATCAGTTGTTGATGCAACAAGAACTGCCCGAGTTATGGAAATTATCTTCCAATTACTCAAATCAAATCTTCACGCAACGAAACGAGAGATCTTTTACAGCGATGTTAACCTATTCAGAGAACAGAAAAGAAGTGACAAGATCATCGAAGATGTTGCATCGATGCTTCACACAACTCGTGACAGCGTTCATGTTGTAGCTTCTGCGAGAGGTTCCGCTATGGGCCGTGTTGTTATTAGAGATGGCGGCGACCTAATTGATCTTACGAAGATGGGAACGGGCGGCTGGGCAATCACTCCATTCCTAGATCAAGTCGAGATTGTAGAGAGCGATGCTGAGTTCATAATCCTCTCAGAGAAGGACGCCGCAGTTATGCGGCTGGCAGAGGCCAAGTATTGGAATCGCCAGCCCTGCGTAGTTCTTACGGGAAAGGGTTCTGGTGACATCGCAACACGTGCGTTTCTCAGAATGCTTGTGAAGGAGCTTGAGATTCCAGCCTTTGCGTTGGTTGACTCCGACCCGTATGGACACTATATCTACTCTGTCTTTCTTCGAGGTAGCAAAAGGCTAAGTTATGAGTCTCCCTTCATTGCCACACCTGAGCTGAAACTCCTTGGTGTCTTGAGTCGAGATCTTGATGAGTATAATATTCCAAAGGCTGTACGTATTCCAATGGAACCAACAGACATCAAACGTGTTAAGGATATGCTCAAGGAACCTTTTGTTAGGTCTAATAAAGAATGGGTAGAAGATCTTAGGCTGATGCTTAGTATAAAGGAGAAAGCTGAGATTCAGGCGTTTGCTAGTCATAGTTTTCAATATCTAACTGATGAGTATCTTCCGAGGAAACTTGAAACTGGAGATTGGATTTAGAATAGGTTTTCCATACATTCAGAAACAGGCATTTGACAAGGCTGATAAGTCGGTAGAAGAGAAGCTGACCAATTGAATTTCCAGAGGCCGAATCAGAATGGTAGTTTCAAAGTTAGGAATCGAGGTTATCGACTCTCACGCACACTTCATTACCTATGACACCGTTAAAGCCTGGTTTTCCGACCCTGAAGCAATGAAACGAGCGCAACAAAGAGTACAGTATCAAACTGATATGAGCTCATTTCAATTCCCAGATGAACCTTGGGACACAGGGGCCATGTGGGCGGAAGAGCTTGATAAGTATGGAATTACCGCGATTGGTATGATGGTAGGTCAAGAGAGCTGGGATGAGTTCAATGAAACAAGAAACCGATTTCCCGGCAAATTCATGGGTTATGCGAATGTTAATCCCGCACAGGACCATGCTCTTGATATCGTAAAACGCGCTGGACGCGACGGCTTTCAAGGAATTAAGCTGTATCCAAGCTCTTGGAATATGCCTGTTTACGACGAGAAAGTATATCCAATCTATGAAGAGGCACTGAAGCAGAAGTTGCTCGTGATTCTACACTTCGGGATTACTATTGGAAATCAGGCAAACTTGCGATTCGGCAATCCTCTTGATATTCAGAAACCAGCCATAGATTTTCCCGATCTGAACTACATGATTGCCCACTTTGGAGCTGGTTTCTTCAGAGAGGTCCTGATGCTCTTCTATCAGACTCACAATGTTGTTGTGGATTCGAGTGGTAGTAACAGCTGGATGACATATCTACCCTATGATCTCTCAGTGACCAAGATTTATGAGAAGGTGCTCAAAGCGGGCGGTTCCTGCCGCGTTGCATTTGGAACCGATTCATCCTTTTTCCCAAGAGGATTTCGGTATAACATCCTTGAGGAACAATACAATGCGGTGAAATCTATCTGTCCTCAGCTGTGTTATACTGAAGAAGACGTGAATCTAATTTTCCGTGACAATATCCTACGATGGACAGGTTTTAAGCCCAGGAAATGATTGGAAGAAGCACTCTATGCTTTCATAATCTTCTTCTCTAGGTCTTTGAGCTTTTTGTGGGCGTCGCCCTCTCGATACTTCTTGGCTGCATCTTGATATTTGGCGAGAGCATCCCTTGTCATTCCAGCCTTTGCCAGTTTGTCACCCTCATCCTCTAATTCGCGACCCCATTCCACGTAGCATTCTCGCGCCTTTTCAGAACATTTCGATCGCATCTTTGGATCGGTTGTGAACATGTACAGTTCTCTTGCTTTCTTGAATTGAACAATTGCCCATTCGTACTCTCGGACCTTTCGGTGATTTTCACCTTGCTGAAAGTGTTCACTGGCCATGGCATCATAGCCCTCATCCACTTTCTTTCTTGCATCTGCAACCATCTTTCCGTTCTCTGCTCGATCGAAAAGCTTCATTGCCATCTCAAAGGACTCAATTGCCTTCTCATGTAGTTTCTCCTTTAGCCTCTCCTCGCCAGCTTCAAGACGTGCTTTTCCCATTGCTTCAAAAACATAGGGCGGATAAGCAAATCCATCAGCAGCCAGGGCTGACCCGCAACCAGGGCAAGCAGGTTCGTCGAGTTCAGGCATAGGTTCCTTGATGTCAACCCTAGTTGGTTTTCCGACAACGACATCAATGAAATCTTGACCTGTGTGCCCTCTTCCTTCCGGAAACAAGTGGATTACAGCTTCTCTTGTTTCAGCTTCCCTTTCGCTGGGGAAGAGGTGGTCCAAAGCTGCTTCAGTACTGAAGTCGACATCTCCAGAAAAGACTCTTGGCGGTGCGACTTCCTTGAAAGGCATTCCCTCTTTTACTTCATCAGACTCGACTATCAAATCGGT
>JBHLND010000103.1:0-8235 GCA_048937485.1 Promethearchaeota archaeon | reverse complement strand
CCGATCTCATATAGCGAAGATAAACAGTGAACGTCTTCTCATCAGTCATTAGTTCCTGAAATATCTCTTTCCAGTGTGACATCTATGATTCCTCCGTTACCCAGAGTGAGTCTTCAGTTTGTACCATTTAACCCTTATTCATCGGGCCATCTACGTTGATGTGGCCTTCAAGCCTGTGTCCTCCTCCCTTAGAACCCTCGGCTGAAGGTCAAGCATTCCAAGTATATCTTCAAGCAGACTTACAGGCGAGTTTGATCCACTATATGAGAAGAGGTGGGTTTTACAGCTTGCTTTGCAGTCGGATGCCCCAAATCCAGTAGGACCTTGCCTGAATGATTGATGATTAGTGAGTAGCATAGCCAGCTTGCACTCCACCTGAGTGTCGGACTCTGCCACCACTGCTGCCTTGGGGTTTGCTCCAGCATTCAACAAGTAGTCAACGTGCCAATGAATCGCCTTCTGTGTTCGAAAGTGTCTTTGCAGTCTATTCTCAATGCTTGTGGAGCCTGCACCCATCGCAGAACCAACATACACCCAGATTCCCTTACTGAAGCTCAAGATTCCGAGGGCTCCAACGCTCGTCGCAAGATTGCGCTTCATCTCAATAACAAGAGCATAAATCCCTTTCATTCAGCACTCCACTCTTCTTCAAATCGAATGAAATCTCTGGCCTCTTCTGTAACTATGATTACTGATAAGACTCCCGTCTGCGATATTGTCATAAGGGCTGTCCTGCACAAGCAAATCAATGCAATGTCAGCCACAGAAATCATTCCCGGCATATATGCCATTAAGGGCAAGTTTGCTGGAGAGTTTGGGTACATCACAAGCTATCTTGTTGTTGATGGAGACGAAGCCTTGGTGATTGACCCCGGGACAGCTGGTGATCCCGGAAACAGAATAGAGAAGGCAATTCGCTCCTTGGACCTGAAGCCGCAGAGTGACATAGTAGGCATTGTATGCACTCATGGACATCCAGATCATGTGGGTGGAGCTGCATTGTTGAAAAGAGGGACTGCTGCCCCCATTATGATCCACTCTGAAGATGCAGATGTTCTAGCAAATCCCGACACCTTTCTTACCAATCGTGTTCTGCTTGATTTTGCTGGGCGAATGTCCATGAAGCTGGACAAGGGACCATTGCGAGTGAATTACAAGGGCGTAGACCCTGATCGAACTTTGCATGACGGGGACACTATTCACGCGGGTGATATTGAGATAAAAGTGGTTCAAACCGGTGGCCATTCGGCAGGACACTGTGTCTTTCTCGAAGAAAGCAGAAAGGTGCTATTCACAGGCGATGAGGTAAACAACTTTCCGAATGATTCTCGCAAATTCTATCTAGACCTTACGGGCAGCATCTCAGAAAAGAGTGCAGCTCTTGAGAAGCTAATTAGTCTAAAGGTAGACTACCTTCTACCGGCGCACGATGTTCCTCACATACTTGGCAATGTCAATCTAGAACTTGAGCAGGTCCGAGATGGAATTTTGCACTTTCAAGATACGCTTCTTCATCATCTGCGTCTGCGCAGTGATGCAGATATTGAGCAGTTGGTCTTCGATCTAAAGGCTGCACGGAGTGTTCCGATACCTGCCAGCTACGATTTCTTGATACATACAACAGTTCAAGTCACTTTGAGGAGCTTCAAGCAGGCTGGACTTGTTAGAGTTGATTCGAAGGGTGTTTGGAGTATACTCTAAGTCAGAGGGCCATTCAAGCTACATTCAATAACGTGATAGTTCGTTTGGTAGATACATGAAAGATCTCTAGGACCGGCAACTTTCTGCCCTTTAATTGAAGGGACAACGCAAGGAGATCAGGTAATGAGTCGAGCTGATAAGGAGAAATTCGAAACCCCTAGCACAGTCGAGGCAATTAAGATGGCCTCTGCTTCGATTCTGGGAACAACAACAAATCTGGGATATCCCTTAGGGAGTGCTGTTGGATCTGGGAGTATGATGGAGGAAAACTCAGATACTGTTTCTATGAACATAACTCCCCTCATCTTCTCAATCCGAGATGCTCTGATGGATTCAGAGGGTCTAGAAATCCTGGCTTTGGAATGGGACCTGCAGCGAACACCCGGCCCTGGTGTTTTGCCAGAGCAGCTCATTGTCGCCGGTGGAACGACGGAGGGTATTAGCTCACATGTCTGTGTACTGGGCTGGGAAAAGGGTGTTGTGGACCCATTCAAAATAGATTCACACATGCGTCGTCTCTCAAAGAAACTGGCAGATGTTGAGAGTGCAGTGATGAACAATGGGCTCTCCTACGAATCTGAAGGCCTTCCTGTTCTTCGCAAATTCAATAATCGATTCAACCGAGTAATATTTGTTGAGATGCTTGACCGACGCTTTCAAGGATCTTGGGATTCATTTCAGCTTAAGCAGGAGCATTTAGACATCGAAGCTGAGATTTCGGTTAACTTCCATGATGACTTTACGCTTTTGCCTCCAGGTCCCAAAATAACGGAAAGGACACTGCTGGATTTTGTTACACCTCCTGCACGACCTGAGAAAATCCTAGAGCATTTCAAGCACCGCGTTCTTACACCGACCGGCATAGACGCACTGACCGTGAGAGTTCCAGAAGCAGGACGTGCAATTTTGAGTGAATTAAATGCCTATGCATATAGCATGGAAGAAGTGGACCTTGCTCGTTCTTCACTTAATTTGCTAACTGAATTCCTTGGATTCAAAGATGCGACTCTGGATCAGCTGGCTTCCTTGAAACAGAAATCCAAGGAATTCGTAGGTCTTCTAACGAAGACAATCTCCTCCTTTGAGGAGATTGCCAACCAGCATGTTGGATCCGGAAAAACATTGAGCTTTGAAGGCCATAAGGAGGCACTGCTGGCAGAAATAGAGATACATAGCAACTGGTTTCCTGGATTTGGAGCCAAAATCGCATCGTACTTGGTAGATGAACTTGTGAACTCGATAGCTCGTACATTCCCAGGCGTTTCGGAGATTCGTGCTTGGCAGCTGCGGAGTACAGTTTCCTATTACACCATTCATGCCAAACAGGTTCCACGCTATTTTGAATCGGAATTGAGCCAGTATCTCATAGTTACATCAGCTCGAAAAGCCTTCATCTCTGCCCTGCAGGCATTCCGTGCGGAGATTACAGGTCAAGAAACAGATGCCATCTCGTTGAAGCTCTTTGAGAAGTTCTATTCAGAGCTTTACGGACGGCTAAATGCGATTCTTGATAGAGTGGCCTATTCTGGTACTCGTCAAGAAATGTTCTCTGAACTTATGGGCATCATAGCCCGTGAGATGATGGAATTCTTCGAGGGGCTTGACATGTGGGACCTCATTGATTTTGGTGATATAGCCGAAATCGCTCGAGCCGAAATCGAAAAGCGGTACTCGGTAGATGATGTCATGAATCCCATTGGTGCTGCAATTCAGGAAATTCTGGACACCTTTGAGACATTAGTAGTTAGTATAATACCGGATGTTGCTGATACTTTGCTTTCAAAAGCACAGATTAGACGAGTTGTAGATAGAAGCCCAGAAGACCCGACATCCATTTTGGACTCATTTGTCGAATTCATTGAAACTGGGTTACAGAAGCCTGATGAATGGAAGGCGGAAGCAAAGAGCTGGGTGGTGTCTTGTAAGGCTTCCATTCCCGAGAGTCAATCTCCGGCTGAGCAGCTCTTATCTCTTGTACGATTTGTCCATAACAAGGTTGGACTCGGTGCTACAGCTCAAGCTATTGTTGACAAAGTAACCGATGAAGCTGACAAGAGGGAACTGGCATACGAGGAAGTGCTAGAAGCATGGCGGACAGAATGCAAACGCATTGATAGTGAGAATGAACCAATCCGTATCAACAACAGAAAACGTGCCGAGGCTCTAGCAAGAGCCCAAAATCAATACGCCCAAGAAATGACTCGCTATGAAGCAGAGATGATGAAGTACAAGGAAGAGTTAGAAGCGGTTGAGGCTATGCCTGAAGAAGCCCCTCCTCCAGTAATCACTGAACCTGCACGTCCAAAATCTCTTGACGCAAGAATTATTGAAATCAACAATCAATACCCTGAGATGCAAGAGAAACCAATGCCTTCTGAGCCAGATCCATCAGAGGACTTGGCTTATTATGTTGGACTAAGAGACCTCCTTAATGAACGACTAAGACTTATGGATGTGTCAAAAGAGCGGATGGAGGAAATATTCACAGAACGCCTTCAAACGATGAAAGCAGAAGGAACTTCTGCCTCAGAAGGAATCTCAGTTAACCTAGAGGATGAATTCTTGGAGTACCTGAAGAACTCAACAATACGAGGGCTTGGAAAACTAATTCCTCGAGCAACTAGAGCATATCTAAGGAACCCGCAAATTCCTGACTTGCTCCATTTGGTAACATATGAACACAAAGACGCAGAGTTATTGATCACAATATCGAGCAATCGACTGCGTATGGGAGGGGGTTCATGAAATGTCAAGCTCTTGGATTATTAAAACGCGCCAGATGAGTGAGGCGGGAAAGGAGATTATCCTCCGAGAGGCTCTAGCTACGCGTTTACGCACAACAAGAGACCGCGAGCGATTCTCTCAGATTCATCCAGAAGGTAGGACCTTGGATGACACCATGGCAATGTTTGCCGCTTTCTATCTCCACACCTATCAAGGTGTTCGACTTCTACTGGTTGATGCAGCAAAAGACATGACAATCGAAGAACAGGAAGCGCTTGGTGAAGATGAGAGAAGACAACTTGAAGATGAGGTGAAATTCCTCCTTCGTAACCGCCAACGCGAAGAGATTGCCTTAGCGAGGGTTGTTGAGCTATTCACAATTCGTTTCTGCGATGAATTGGGCTCACAGAATTCCACAGATGAAACTACACTGAATAGAACTAAGGAATTGCTCGTGGAATACTTGGGAATGATTCCAGTTGAATCTTCTCCAAACAACGATATTGATTTTCTTAGTCAAGTCGCTGGCCTCGATTCCAAGTGGAGAAAGGAATTGTATGCAAAGGCTTCAGGTCTGAAGGAAACTGCAATGTCACTTAGAGAAGAACTACTGAAGGAGCACGATTCTGAGGTTACAGAGATAACTGTGCTGAAGCGCGGTTTGAAGAGGATTTGGGGCTCTGCCAAGTATTCGGAAAACCATCTTAGCGACACATTGGTTTCGCCGAATACTCTTCTAGGCATTGCCAGTGAAGTGGCTCAACGGCTTTGCGGAAATCAAAACAGGCTCGAGGCCATAAGATCAGCCAGCAAGCTTCGCATTGCTATGATCGATGCTCTTGAACCTATGCTAGACAGTCCTCTTAGCATTGATAATTATGAAGCGAGGCTTAGTGCTGTGGTGTCTGAGAAGCTCCCAGAGATGGTTGAAGCTCAGCCTGGAATCGCCTTTGATTTGCTCTCCTTCTTCACAGGTGTTGATTCAAAGGACGTAGAGGCAGGGCTGAGACGAAAAGGATTAGCTAATCCCAATGATTTGGTGTCTGCTCTGAAGGCGCAGGCGGCAGAACCACACACAGAAGCACCGGCCTCCGGAATGAGTAAGGAAGACCTGGAACACATAGAACGACAGCTTAAGAGGCTCGACAAAATAGAACATACTCTTGAGAAACCTGTTAAGGGAATGCTAAGGGCAAGAGGATTAAACGAGGCTGAATTGAAGAAGTTCACAATAGAAACTCTTGCCAAGGATAGGAAGTCCCTTCTAGGAATCGAACTACAAGTGCTAGCCGCTCTTGAGGAGCAAATTCGGATTCCTCCGCCTGAGGAAGTTAATAGGCTTCTTGAAAACAGGAGGAGTGTCCAAGAAGGTGCACTAAGCTCAATTGGAGTTTCTTCAGCCTCCGAGATGATTCAGCACCGTCAGCATGGCGAAACCGTTGCAGCTCTTAGGACTGACCTAGTCTGGTATTTCACGTCAAGTGTTCTTACTAATGTGGCTCGAGTTGTGGAGTCCTACATAAGGTCCAAGCAAGACCTTTTGCGAATTAAAGCTCTACTGAAGAGCATTTACGAAAGCACAGAAACAGACCTTCAGACACTCAGGGAAGAGATCCTAATTGATCTCATGTCAGAGCGAATCTATGAGCTGAAAATCGTATATCCCGATTTGGATGCAGGTGCGATCTGTTCTTGGATGCACGCACGGATGTCAAGTCAAGATATGAAAGCCGCTAGGACTGAAATCGATGAGGCTCCAAGCCCGGTTTTTGAAGGCATAGTTGATGCACCTTTGATAACGGATAAGCTTGATTTCGACAATTATGCAATCGCATTTGATATAATGAATCGGTTTCTAATCCTCGAACGCAAGAAGAAGATGGCGAAGGAGGAGTTTGCCCTTCAGGTTGAACTTGCTGGTCAAAGAATTGCTGAGAGCAAGAAAGCCTCATTGGATGTATTGACTTGGATATATACAAAGAGTCAGACTGTATTCAGGGCCATTGGCAGAGTAGGTGTCAAAGGATTGGAGTGGAATACAAATGATGATGCGAAGTGCGCCAATTTGCTTTCATACTACGTTAAGACAAATAGAGGTAGGCGAATCTGCTCACTGTGCGGGTCTGCTCCAAAGGACCGAAAGTGTACAGATCATGGCAGTAGGGACATGATCCCAGCAGGAGATATTGAGAACCTTGCTGTCTTCTTGATGAAAGGCATTTCCGACATCAAATCGGGTCTCATCGGTCCATCTGCTACTCCAATGTCCTTGAGTGAAGCGAAGTCAATTGTGGAACGAGAGGTTTCAAGACTGAAGCAACAGGGCAAATTAACGTCAAGAACAAACGTGCGCGAGCTAATGCCAGGAGAAATCAACTACATAGTCGGACCTGCCTTGGCTAAGGTTATTGGCAAGTACTTCAATGACTCTCTCTCCTATGCTGCAAGACGTGTCGATTTCGCGTGAAAACCAGGTCATGAAATGCTGTCAGATATCCAACTTAGATAATCCGGCGCTCCATGAATTATTGGTATCACTATAAACTCAGGCACATCATAGGGATGGGTCTCTTTCAGTACTTCCCATAATGCTTCGGTTTGACCTTTTTCAGTCTTTAATAGCAAAATCGACTCAGTGTCAGTTTCGATATTACCTTTCCAATGATAGATGCTTTTAATCCGCGACACAATATTCACGCAAGCGCACGTCTTGGACTCAACCAATCGCATCGCTATTGCATCTGCCTTGCTTGGAGGGCAAGTTGTAATAGCCAGTACATATTCTGCCATAATGTAATCAAAAAGTGAGCTGTTTCTTATAGGCACCGATTTAGCCTTTCTTGACGAAAAGCCAACCTTCATAATCATAAATGCAGAATTGGATTGGAGTAGAGTGTAATATGCGACGTTTCACGCCCAGGGGTTTGTTGTTTTCCCTTGCTTTGCTGTCCCTATCATTACCCTACTCGATAATTACCGAGATATTCCCAGATGGTGCAAGACTATGGGTAATCGCTCCCATCTGGGCAGCTGGATTTGATCCTGCTATTGGAATGCTTTTTGAGATTCCCCTTGCCCGAACTGTCGACCTGCTCCCCTTCTGGGGATTGGGATTTGCTGTGGCTGCCTTGGTTTACTACACTACTAGGAATTACGATATTTCATTGAGAGGTTACATGTTCCTGCTCATCCTATTAATGGTGTTGCAGCTTTCGTATATGATGTTCTTTCGGGCTGTTGATGTTGGAGGGATCCCCACTTCGGTCATTCCTCTACCATTGGTACCCCTTGGTGCACTATTGCTCACCCCGCTAATATTCCGCAAATCAGGGCGGATGTGGTAAATCTGCCCTCAATATGATACGAATCAAAGATTTTTATAGCATGTGCGAAATCGAACGACTCGCTGGTTGATTCTCATGACTAAGAAATTCGTACCGACCGGCATACTACCTGCTCTCGTAACACCGTTCTCCAAAGATGGTGATATGCTTGAGGAAGGATTCAAGCAAGTCATCAACTACACTATTGGCAAAGGTGCCACTGGTGTTGTTCCTGCCGGAACCACTGGAGAATTCTCCTACATGCGTACAGAAGAGCGCAAGAAACTCTTCAAATTAGCCGTGGAAATAGTTGGCGGTCGAGTCCCTATTGTAGCCGGGACTGGCCAGCATAGCACAAGGGCTACAGTTGCGCTGACAAAGTATGCTGCAGATATTGGCTGCGATGCTGCACTTGTTATCTCTCCCTACTATCTACGTCCAACTGACAAGGGGTATTATGAGCACTATGAAACGGTGGCTAGGAAAG
>JBHLND010000102.1:0-8286 GCA_048937485.1 Promethearchaeota archaeon | reverse complement strand
GAGGCCTTGAGGATATTGGGGACATCTTTTCTGGTCCAGCTCTAAAAGCACGCAGGAAGAGCAAACGCATCAAGCGTGAGAAGAAGTATCAGAGGATCTCACCGGAGCGTGTGGCAAGGGTTGTTAGCCCGCTAGGAAGTGAAGAGCGACTGAAGATTCTCTATTTCCTGAAAGATGGTGCAAAGAGCTTCAACGAACTCGAGGCCTACACGGCCAAGACTGGCAGTTCATTGACTCATCACCTAAACCCCCTGCTGGAGGCTGGTTATGTCATAAAGGGCGAGGTCAGAGGAACTTACTATGTCACCGTAGAAGGGAGCCTAGCATACAGACTTGCTCAGTGGCTCACAAGCAAAGTCGAGCGTCAACGAGACCGTTCAGGCAGTAATGGGAACGGGGAGAACTACACACTGAAGTTCGAGAAGGAAGAGACCGGCGAAGGCGACGAATTTCACGTTGCAGTTGTTAAAGAAGTTGATGACGATACCGAGGACATTGCAGATGCAGAGGTGCTTGAGCCTTTAGACTCGATTGAAGATGAGGAGGATGAATGGTAGTGAAAAATCTGAAGCCCGATGGTCCAGTAATGTTGACAACAGACATGATTGAACTGATCTCCGTGGAGAAAGCTCTCGTTGAGATGGAACGTGGGTGTGCTTGGGTTCACCTGAAGAACAATGGAGAGCACGTGGGATTTGCCTTTACCGGGCCCTCAAAGTATGCAGTGGATGCGATTGCAGAAACTGAGAAGGGCGCTATAGGAGAGTCCTGGTCTGGATTCCTTTCCGGAGTTCAGATATTCATTGGCACATCTGAGATTGAGAGGTATTCCTCTGAAGCAACTGATGCAGAGTTAGAATCTCATGGATTTAGTGAGAGTTCTCAATTCTTGGAACAGGTTGAATCTGCAATTCGCGACAAGATTAACGGCGGCAGCTCAAAGGTGAAGATCGATGAGGGCCAAGTGCTCGTGGGGTCTGATATCAATGGCAAATCCGTTATACTTGCAGTGAACGATGGAAAGATTGCCTTTGTGCATGGAAAGAATGTCTTTGCGTTGAGCGATGACAACGTTGTATCAGTGACCAAGAAGGGCGTAGCTGTCACTGGAGATCATGGAAGGCGAATTGTGCTATCCAAGGATGGTATTGAGGGTCTTGATGAACTCCGTCGCATTGGGCCGACCATTCAAACTGCAGTCCGATCGGCTTTGCAGTCTTTCCCCATTATCAAACCCCTGAAACCGTTCAAGGCCACAAAGCGGTCCATTCCATACGCCTACGATAACGTGGATGAATTTGACTGGGATGACTAGCAATCCCAATGACTCAGTTGTCTTTCTAGGTCCCTGCCTTCTGGTGGGGGCCGCTTTCTTCATTTCCCAGCTTGAACAGAGGTCTTCATTGCCCTCGGATGAATCTGCAACTCATAGAGAGCATAATACTTGCCGCGTTTCGCCATTAGTTCTGAATGCTTACCTGTTTCCACTATCTTTCCATTCTCAATCACCACAATCCTATCGGCGTTGACAATGGTTGAGAGGCGGTGCGCGATAACAATGGAAGTTCTTCCTTGCAGTAGCTTCTTCATGCCCCGCTGGATTGCATGCTCTGTGTAAATGTCCACTGAGCTTGTGGCTTCGTCAAGAATTAGGATTCTAGGATTGGCAAGGACCGCTCGAGCAAAGCTCACTAGCTGTCGTTCTCCTTCAGATAATCTAGAACCTCTTTCTCCAACTTCAGTTTCAAAGCCGTTCTCAAGGTTTTCCAGTAGTCTTCTTGAACCGATAGTTTCTATGGCATCAAGTATCTCTTCATCAGTTGCTTCCGGACGTCCATACCGAATATTATCTGATACTGTCCCCTTGAATAGAAATGGATCTTGAAGTACAATCCCTATCTTGGAGCGCAGGGACCTCTGGGTCACATCTCGAATGTCAAACTCATCGATCCTTATGACACCCTCCCATACATCGTAGAATCTGTTTATGAGACTGACAACAGTTGTCTTTCCAGCTCCTGTATCTCCCACTAAGGCAATTGTTTCACCCGGTCTAATCTCAAGATTGAAGTCTTCTATTACTGGAACCCCTTCCAAGTAGCCAAAGTCAACGTTGTCAAAGATAATGTGTCCGCGCACTTCCGGGAGTTCAATGGCGTTGGGCTTGTCTGTCACTGATGGTTGAGTATCCAGCACTGTGAACACACGTTCAGCTCCAGCAAACGCGCTCTGAACTGACGTATAGAAGTTGGCGATCATAAGAATCGGTCGAAAGAATCGATCGCTGAATTGAATGAATAGAACAACGGTGCCTAGGGTTATGGTTGCTTCAATTAGACGGAATCCACCTATCATGAGAATCAAGAAGACGCCAGCTCCGCTTATGAAGCGAATTGATGGAAAGAAGGCGGCAATTGACTTACCTGCATCCACATTCGATTGATAGTCATCTCTGTTGAGCTCAGCAAAGCGCTGAACACTTCTTCTCTCTCTCGCAAAACTCTTGGTCACCTTCGCGCCTGAGATGCTCTCGGCAAGATTCGACGTGACGCTTGATATCGTCTTTCTGGTTCGTCGATACGCCTCTCTCAGACGCTTTCTAAAGAAAATCGTTGTTACAAGGAGAACTGGTACCACTCCTAGCGAAACGAGAGCCAGTTGTAAGTCTACTGTGAAAATCACAGCACCAATGGCGAAGACAATGAATATTTGGGCGAACGTACTGACAAGGCCTTCGCTGAGCAGCTCGCTCATTCTTTCAACATCGTTAATCAATCGTGAAATAATCCGGCCTGAGGAGGACCTGTCGTAAAAGTCCTTGGACATGCTCTGCAAGTGCTGATAGAGTTCCTGTCGCATCCTGTAGATTGCGCTTTGTCCCATTATAGCCATTAGATACTCGTAGCCGTAAGCAGAGAGCCAAGCTCCTATTTGCAGAATGACATATAGCAGGGATGTAAGCAGCAGGGCCTGCATGTCTCCGCTTGTGAAGTCAACATCTATTGCTTGGCGCAGAACAAAGGGCACCAAGATACTTAGCACAATATTGGCTGCTACCAAGATGGTGACAACTACAAACTTCAAGCGATAGACCAAAAGGTACTTGGTCATTCTTACAATTAATTCCCCATCAGAATAGGCATAGGTCCGCTCCTCTTCGTCAGCTACCATATGCCCGCTCACTTGCTAGGAACCTCCTTCATCTCTGATGAGGAATCTACAAGTGCCGCAGCCAACTCCATCTCGGTCAAGGTTCTATGAATTGCTGAATACTCGCCATCTGTCGCCATCAGTTCTTCATGCGTCCCCAGCTCGACTATCCTTCCTCGCTCCATCATTACTATGAGGTTGGCATTGCGAATGGTGCTAAGGCGGTGAGTGATAATGAAGGTGGTTCGTCCAATCATTAGGTTTTCCAGAGCCTTCTGAATCTGCATCTCAGTCTTGGCATCGACAGAACTCGTTGAGTCATCAAGTATGAGTATCTTTGGATCTGCGAGAAGGGCCCTTGCTATAGCTATTCTCTGCTTTTGTCCTCCCGATAAGGTGACACCACGCTCGCCAATAATGGCCTCATAACCCTCATCAAGCGTCAAGATGAATTCATGAATCATTGCTGCCTTGGCTGCTGCCTCGATTTCCTCGTGTGAGGCGTCAGGCCTTGCAAATGCAATATTCTCTCGAATTGTATCAGAGAATAGAAATGGGTCCTGATGTACGATTCCTATGTTTCTTCTAAGGTCCTCGAGCCGGTATCTCCTGACATCTTCTCCATTCACACGAACTCTTCCCGGCCATCTAATTGCATATTCATGACCCTCGATCTCAATCTTTTCGTCAGTAACCTTGTGTTTTCTATCATCGATTTCCACGTAGTCTTGTTCTTTGACCCTGAACGTTTTCCCTTTGTACTCCAATGCGCCATATCTGTCTACATCGTAGAATCTGGGAATGAGATTGATCAGGCTAGTTTTCCCTGACCCGGTTCCACCCAACAGCGCAACAACTTGACCTGGCTCCACATGGAGATCAATGTCACGCAAGATGTAGTTATCTCCTCGATAGCTGAAATACACGCCATCAAAATCGACAGAGCCTTCAAAGGAATCAATCTCCACTGGTTCATCAGGATCCATTAACTCATCGCGTACATCCAATATGTAGAACGTCCTTTCTCCCGCCGCTGAGGCGCGCTGATACATTCCAACACCCCAGCTAAGAAACCTTGCCGGGAGAATCAACATCCCAACAAGTGTGACAAAGCCTACAAATTCGCCAAATGAGAGGTCGCCCAATCCATGTAAGTATCCTCCTATATAGATTAGAACTCCAGTGGCGATTCCGAAAGCAGCCGGAAGAAGCGGTCTATAGAATGATAGAAGTCGCAGTGCCTCTACTCGCAGATTCAGGAAACCCCTGTTTTCTTCGTCTACTCTCGCATATTCTCTGTCCATAGCTGCAAAGGATTGAACGACACGCATTCCAACAACATTCTCCGTGAGGACTGAGCTTAGCACCCCGTACTGACTCCGAGACGCATAGAACACAGGTCTTACCTTCTTGGCAAATACGTAAACGAATGTGAAGCTGAACGGTATTAGTAGGAACATGTATAGAGTTAGTTGAATGTTCACGGTCCACATCACAATATATGTGCCAATCATTGTGATAACGCCGATGAAGAGCACCCGATATCCCCAGAACAGGAATTCGCGCATTGTGGTTACATCAGTAGTAACCCGTGCGAGCAGCTGTCCTGTTTCATTCTCGTCATAGAATGCTAAATCCTTCTCCATCAAAGAATCATACAGCTCACTCCGGAGATCATAGATGACATGCTGAGCCATTAGCGCAGCAACATACCTGCCAATTATGTCGAATATCATGTAGAGCCCGATAAGAGCTAGATAGATCATTGAGTAAATAATGAGTAGAACGTAATCACCTAATGGGATAATTGAATCGATTATTTCTATCAAAACTAACGGCGAAATCAGATTGAAGATGGTGCCAACTCCTGCAGCCGCAAGGAATCCAAAGAAGTGACCCCTGTGAGCCAGAGCATAATGAGTTAGCCGCGCAACATATCCCATCTTCCAAGCACGTTCGCAGGTTTTGTGGTCTTGATGATAAGAGTTACGCACTGTGCACAGGATTATCGATTAACTACAGCCTTCGACCAGTTTGCGACCGAGTGCCTTGCATGCTTCTAGATTCTCCTCATTGGGATAATCCTTGACTCTCAACGGCTGGCCTTCTGCCATCTTTGCTCCCAGTTTCTCCAGTTCTTGAGAAATGAAACCCGGCGCTTCACCACTCCATCCATATGATCCGAATCCAGCTGCAGCTTTCCCTCTTAGATCCTTCAGTTCTGCAAGTATTTGCCTTGTCTTTGGGAGTGTTCTCTTCATTCGAGTTGAGCTACCAATGGCAAGAGCGCAGGCATCTCCTACTTCGGAGAAATTTGCTGCAACAATGAGGTCACAGGTCGCTCCTTGGCTCTTCACACCTTCACATATCGCCTCCGCCATGGCCTTCGTACGGCCCCTTGTACTTTCATAGACCACAATAACTCTCATCTTTAGTCATATCAGCGTGCAGCATAATCCAACAAAAGAGTTCTGAAGTGGCAAAAGTGGTCAACCATCTCACTTTTCTGTGGACATGCAAGTTTTCCTTCAGGAGTTCAAGAAGTGAATCTCAACAAGGAACAAGTTCTGGTAGAGCAGATTCAGGCAGTCTGCGATACTCTAATTCAGAAGTATGGAGAAGCAATTTCGGAATCGAAACAGCCTGCTCTGGACACCCTCATCAGAGCCATTCTATCTCAAAACACGACCGATGTCAATATGGATCGTGCTTTCAAGAGTCTCAAAGAGAAATATTCAACCTGGGAAGCTGTTCTTGCCGCACCTGAAGAAGAACTAGGAGCGGCAATTCATTCATCAGGTTTCTACAGACTAAAGGCACAACGGATTCAATCATCACTGGCTGAGATAAATCGGCGAGTGGGCAAGCTGGATCTCAGTCTTCTGGAAGATATGAACCTCGATGAATCCATGGATTGGCTTACATCTCTTCATGGGGTTGGTCCAAAGACTGCTGCGATTCTGCTGCTCTTCCATTATGGCAAACCAGCGTTACCAGTCGACACACATGTCTGGAGAGTTTCAAAACGACTTGGTATTTTGCCCGAGAATGTTAACCGAGTTAAAGCACAGACTCTTCTTCAGGAATTCATTCCACAGGAGTGTCTCTATTCATTCAATCACAATCTTGTTAAGCATGGACGAGAAATTTGCAGAGCAAGAAAACCGCAATGCGTGATATGTTTCCTTCAGGATAACTGCGCGTATTATCATTCCAGGACCTGAAATCCACATACAAAGAACGGGTCAGAAGGCAGAAACTGCCTATCATATCAACATCTTAAAATGCACCCGTTTTTTCCCTCGCGAAGATTGAAACCAATCCTCAACATGGAGTGAAATCCCACTTTGCAAGAAGCATTGGCAGCAGAAGTATTGTTCCTTATTGGGGCTGCAATAGTATTCTCGTTCATTGGAGCTGCTATTCTTCGAAGGCTAGGTATACCCCAAACTCTTGGATTCATGATTGTTGGAATCATATTGGGTTTGCTTGGTATCGCAAACGAGGATTTGGTTCATAGCCTACGGCTGATTGTTTCTCTGGCATTAGGATTGATAGGCTATAACATTGGACACGAATTACGAAGTGATGAACTGAAAGGGAGAATTGGAAAATTATCCTTCATTGTCCTAGTTGAAGCTTCAGCAGCATTTCTTGTTGTCAGTGTTTTCACTTATGCGGTCGTTCAGCAATGGCACATCGCATTGATTCTTGGAGCCTTGGCTAGTGCCACTGCACCCGCAGCGACCGCCGATGTAGTCTGGGAGCATGGAACTCAAGGAGAGCTGTCATCATCCCTGATGTATGTTCTGGCTGCTGATGACATTGCTGCAGTCATCCTGACCAATTCCGCTATTGCCTATGCACTTTGGGTCTTCATACCAAATACAACAACACTTCTGGAAGTACTCTTGGTACCTATCATGAAGATTGGCATTGCAGCCATTTTGGGTGCAGGCTTTGCAGGTGTCTTTCTGAGATTTGTTAATAGGGAGCGAGACAGAGGAAAGCTCCTCGAACTCGAACTCGGCATGGTCATTTTCCTCATTGGAATGTGTCTGGTTCTTGGTGTAAGCGAAATCTTTGCTTGTATCATGTTTGGTTTCTTTGTTGCCCACTATATCGACGAAGACAAGGAGCCTATTCCAGTGCTTGTTGAGCGAATAATGTCTCCAATAGTGATGATTTTCTTTGTACTTGTTGGAGCTCGGATGGCCCACCTTCTTACGGTTGCATCAATTCTGTTTCCCATTTTAATAACAGCTGCCCTATATTTGACTGGCAGAACCGTTGCCAAGTACTTTGGTGCTCGAATAGGAGCAACAATCGTCGTAGAGAGTGAGAAAATGAAGAAATACCTCGGCTCCAGTCTCTTTTGCCAAGCTGGAGTCGCTCTAGGCCTCTCATTCATCGTTGAAGAAACATTTGTTGCTTTGGGGGGAGAAATCGCTGCTGTCGGTGAGCTAGTGCTAGGCGTGGTTGCAGTTTCGACGATAGTTCTTGAAGCAGTAGGTCCTATGGCTGTGAAGTATAGTCTTAGAAAGGCAGGTGAACTCCCGGAGGGTGAAACATATCTCGAGCCCCATGAGATTACCACGATTGCTCGATGTGGCATTGACTTCATCAACTGCAAGCAAATTGAGTTGCTATGCAAAGACTGCCCTCACTGTGAAGAGATTGAAAATGGTGAGCCAGAAGTCGAAACGGAACGAGAAGCAAAAATTGATGACCCGTCCAAGGAATGGTTTGCGGATTAGTTATCAGGATCATTGACGTCCTATATCATCATGTCCGAGAAAAACTGCATCCGCGATCAAACCTGGCAGATTCTCTGTCGGGTTGTGAAGCAAGAAGGAACGTGTGGAGCCGGTCATAAAGTAGGAGATGAGATACTCTTCACTGGTGATGAGGTGAAGGGAAAAATCTGTATCAGTGCTCTATACTCGATGATTCCCAAGGTCTATGCAATGATGTACAACGCCCGTTTTCCATGGCTGAAGAATCAATGCGTAGCAACTCATGCCTGTCCTGATGGATTTAACCCTGTAATGTTCGAGTTGGAAAGAGTCAGTCCAGATCAAACTGACCTATAGATCGTCTGCCGGAACATCTTCGTAGTATGGCACGGAGTCCTCT
>JBHLND010000101.1:0-8317 GCA_048937485.1 Promethearchaeota archaeon | reverse complement strand
TCGGGAGTCTTTCTAGAGCACGTCTTAGCGACAAGAGCTCTCTGGCATTGGAAACTCCAAAGACAATCCTGCTTGTTATTCGTTCGAGGTCACCAAGGTTATGAAGAGTATCAGTGACTGCTTTCCTATCCATTGCTGTGCGTGCCAGTTCTTCCACTGCATCAAGCCTATTGTTGATTTCTGGGATTTTCATTAGCGGCTGCAGAATCCATTGCTTGAGCTTTCGTTTTCCCATGGATGTGATCGTCTTTGATAGCACTGAGAGAAGGGTTCCTCTTGATGACCCGTCTCTTGCATTCTTGATAAGCTCCAGATTTCGCTGAGTTGTGCTATCAACCACCATGAACGCAGCAGTCGTGTAGGTTCTTATGCCGGTCAACGTGCTGGCATTTGCTCGATGTACCTGCTCGAGATATGCAAGAATCGCCCCTGCAGCACCCAAAGCTACAGCCTTGTTTCCCAGTCCATAACCGTCTAGTGTGGCCACCCCAAATTGCTCTTTCAATCTGTCCTCGGCTGAGCTCGCTGAGAAGTCAAGATCATTCCTGAATGTCAGTTTAATTCCAGGTTCTTCTAGCTGCTCAAGGATTCCATGTTGCTTGGAGGCTGACTCAGGAAGAAGAATCTCAGTGGGTTTCAGTCTACCCAACTCGTTTAGGATTTCCTCACTCGTGTAGCTTGCCTTCAACTCTGTGGCAATGAATTCGCCTGTGGAAACATCAACGGCTGCAATTCCTATCGTATCATCATGTTGAATTAACGCAACGAGATAGTTGTTTGTCGAGTCTTCGAGCATTCCGCTTTCCAAGACAGTCCCTGGAGTAACAACCCTGACAACATCTCGTTTTACTAGCCCCTTTGCCTGTGAAGCATCCTCAACTTGGTCTGCGACTGCAACGGTATGACCCTTTTCAAGCAACTTTGCTACATAACTCTCAACGGCATGATGAGGAACGCCACACATAGGCCATTTTGAAACTCCTTCGCCACGAGAAGTGAGTACAATGTCAAGATCCTTGCTAGCTACCTTTGCATCCTCATTAAACATCTCGTAGAAGTCACCAAGCCTGAATAGCAGTATACAGTCTGAGTATTGCTTCTTCAGTTCCAAATACTGCCTCTGCATCGGTGTGAGTTTCTTCACTTTGTCCTACTCGCCAACCAACCTTTCATTCTCCCCTCTAATAATGGCACCGCCTATGCCAATTGCAATCCACGCTTCTTGGATTAGACTCAAATAGCCATATTCATTCGCTCAGGAAGAGTCGTGAATCTCATGGCAAAGATGTATGATGTGGCTGTTGTTGGTGCCGGACCTGCTGGTAGCACAGTTGCAGGGGCACTTGCCAGACAGGGATTCTCGACAATCATTCTGGAACGCAAGAGAACAGTTGGCGTCCCTGTACAATGCGGAGAGTTGCTTCCAACACCTGCGGAAATGCGAGAGCTATTTCCCAGAGCCAAGAGAGCTCCAAGGCTCGTGGATGTTCCGTCCAGGCTCATAACGAACTCAACTTCAGTGATCAGATTGATTTCTCCAAGGAATAGCATTTTTGAGTTTGGATTCGCTGCTAATATAATCGACAGAACTCACTTTGATCAGTGGCTTGCAGAAAATGCAATGGACTCAGGAGCTGAACTCTGCCTGCAAACGAATCTTCTGTCACGAAAATCCTCCAGTGAGCTTGAAGCAAAAGGGCCATCAGGGAGGCAGACTATTAGGGCAAAGGTGATTGTGGGTGCTGATGGTCCACGTTCTATCATTTCTCGTTCAATTGGCAATAAGTACAGCAATTTGGGTCGTGATATGAGCGCATCAGCCCAATATGTTATGGATGGTGTCGAGGCAGATAGTGATGTCGTGGAGATGTATTTTGGAAGCACAGTCGCACCTGGCGGTTACCTTTGGAACATTCCGAAGGGAGAAGGCTCAGCTAACATTGGTTTGGGACTGAGAGAGCAATACAAAGCATCGGGTGTTGCGCCAAGAACCTACTTGGAGCAAGTGGTAAAGAAGCACAAGATCGTTTCAATTCTAACTCAGAGGGCTACTATCCGAAGCAGAGTTGGTGCGTTTATTCCAGTTGGGGGACCTGTTGCCAAGACCTTTGGATCGCAAACTGTCTTGGTTGGAGATGCAGCGGGACATGTAATGGCGTGCAATGGTGGTGGAATTCCAAGTGCCATGGTTGGAGGTGAAATTGCCTCAGAAATTGTCGCTAACAACCTGGAATTTGGAGAAGCTCTCAGTAAATACGAGCCCAAATGGAGATCAGAAATGGGGCAAGAGCTTGGAACCGCATTGTCAATTCTTAGAATCGCAGACAGGGTTATGACTTCAGACAGCCTAACTGACCAATGCATGCGACTTGCTGGCGCAAGATTTCTTGAGCCCTTGATCAAGTGCAGGCTGCCTCTGTTGGTTGACCTTGCTTCCAAGACTTTCGTTAGGGTTCTGGAGAATCTCGAGTAGCGCACTCATACATGGAAGCCTTTTTGTATGATGCACCTTGAAACAGGCTATGGCAGAAGCTGACGATGAGAGTTCCGCAACCAATCCGCCCTCTCGTTTAACAAAAAGGCAGGCCTTCATTGCAGAACTGAGAGTGCCCTTTCTCACGGCCAGCATAATCCCGGTTCTTCTTGGGGCTTCAATCGCCTGGGGTCGCTATCAAATCTTTGCTTGGGATCTTTTTGTCTGGACTCTCATTGCTGGCGTTTGTGTTCATCTTGGTGCTAACATTTCCAATGACTACTTTGACCATACATATGAAGCGACGGGGACCGATGACATTAATGTAGAATATATTCGTCCCTTCAGTGGCGGATCCCGAATGATCCAATTGGGCTATCTCACTGCGAAGGAAGTCCTTGCTGAAGCAATGTTCTTCTTTGCTGTCGCCGTCGCAATTGGCCTCTACCTTGCCTGGGTTAGAGGAATTGTGATCTTGGTGATTGGATTAATTGGCGTGGGCTCCGCTTTCTTCTACACAGCTCCTCCCTTTCATTTTGTAAAGCGAGGAATAGGGGAGATCTTCATCGGATTGAACTTCGGTGTCTTGATGGTTTTCGGAGCATTCTATGTTCAAGCACCCAATATCGAGCTAGAGCCAATTGTTGCTTCTCTTCCGGTTGCACTTCTCATCACTGCTGTGCTTTACATTAACCAGTTTCCCGATTACAAGGCTGATCGAGATTCGGGAAAGCGAACCCTAGTTGTTCGTCTTGGGAGAGCGGCTGCTGCAAAGGGCTACGTTGTGCTGATGGCTTCTGTGTTTTCTATTATCGGTGGTTCAGTTGTCTTGAATCTAATCGCTTGGGAAGCAATTATTGGATTGGCGGTTCTCCCAATTGCCGTGGTGGGTGCTTTTTTTGCACTGAAGCATTATGATGAACCCCTGAAAATGATTCCTGCCAATGCTGCAACAATTCAATCTCACATGCTGACTGGAATATTCATGACAGTCGGATACCTTTTGCTGGCTTTTTCAGTTGGCTGGTTTGAGGTGCTAGTTGCCTTTACTATAGCAATAGGTGGCTCATCTGTATTGGCAAACAAGCTGAGAACTCCCCCTAAGGGAATGGAGCCGCAAACCTACTCGCCGTAGATTTCCTCAAGCCCTTCCCATTCCAAACCAAGCGCTTCAGCGATAAGAACGGCCAAATCCTTGACCAACTTGCTGGACCCAGCTTCAGGTAATTGTGCTTTCATGTAGTCTACACAGGACGGGCATGCAGCAACCACAACATCGGCATTAGTCCGTTCAATGTCTTCAACCTTGAGCGCATTGATTTTATTTGCGAACTCTGCGTCAACAGCTCTCAAGACGCCGCCTGATCCGCAGCAGTAGCAATTCTCTCTGTTGTGTGGGAGTTCCTCTAATGCGACCCCAGGAAGACTGTTAATCACTTCTCTAGGTTCATCATAATATCCTGCATTGCGCCCGGCATCGCAACCATCGTGAAATGTCACTGTAATGTTCAATCGATTCGTGAATTCCAGCTTTCCTTTTTTGATTAGCTCTGCGAAGAATTTGGGTCCGTATATGATCTCAAAAGGTGGATGAATGTCCAGAAATACTTCATACTCATGAGCCCACATCTTGTAGCACCCTGGGCAGTTAGTCACTATACGCTCGACGCCCAATTCCTTGTACTTCTCGATATTGTGTTCCACGAACTGCCTTGCTGTTTGAAAGTCTCCAGTCATTATCATTGGAGCACCACAGCATTGCTCTTCCTCGCCGAGAAATGTATAGTCAACACCAGCTTTGTCAAAGACTAGTGTTGTAGCGATTGTCGCTTGTATTGACGTTCCTCTGAAGGATGATGCACAGCCAAAGAAGAATGCAGTCTTTGCTTCTTTGCCCTGGATTTCAAGAAGTGCATCCTCATCGGGGTGCCAGTAGCTCCAGCCTTCAACTCGATCATATTGGTCAAGACCTTGGATGTTTTTGTTCTCGACGAGCATCTTCTTTGCAGCATGAAGGGCTTCAGGCCACATGCCTCTCTCCAAAAACTCAGCTCGCATCAGCTGATATAGCTCGACAAAAGGAATATCCACTTGGCAAATCTCCTCACAGCCTCCGCAAAGAGTGCATCCGAAGATGGCGTCTCTGAGCCCTTCGAGGCCTTCAGATGGCTTAATCCGCCCTTGGACTAATGACCGAGTTAGAATCATCTTGCCCTTTCCGGAATAGCTATCCCGCCGCTTGACCTTGTATGTGGGGCAGGCGCCATTCCCAACCTGACAAAAGGAGCATTGTGCACAAGTAAAAGCCATTTCTTGAAGTCCATGTTTCTTCAACGTCTTGAACTGCATCGTTGATTCCTCGTCCAGTCGTTGCTGATATTGCGTAAATACCTATTACAGGTGCATTTGCACCGAGGAGTTCTGTTTGATAAGTCGTTCGCTTATGATAGTTATCCTGTGGTTGTAGCTAATGACGTAAACTCTGTCCGAATATTGGCATGTTCAATTCTCTAACTAGTCATCCCTTTCTAGTTTCTTTTTCAAATGAGAAGAAATGACGTTCCAATTCGTACTTCTGGCAACATTTCAATTTAGATTTCGGACATCCAGCGCCCGCAAGATTTCGATGTGGTAACCATTGTTACGTGAGTTTGCCAGTATTTTGACACCAAAGGGAACAACTATTTATTATGGTGTTTCAAGCTTGAGGGCCGTTGGTTACACCATGTAATCACGAACTCCTAGAAAATGGGGCTATATAGCCATGGTATATTATACAAACGTACCCGAAGTCAACAAGCGGATGGTTGCGGGTTACTACCTCTTCCTTTGCTTGGTTGGCTTTAGCATACTTCTAGGACCAACAGGATCCGGAATACCAATCACATTGATTGGTGACGACCGAAGATACAACCATGAATTTGCGTCCCCGTCTCCAGGAGCGACCAACCTTACATGCGGCCAGACTGGCTGTCATGAGGATCAGTGGGAGATCTGGAATCAGACTGGACACGCAGAATGGAATGAGATGGAGTTCAACGGGACCCATGTAATCGGTCTCGGCCATAGTGATCACAACATCACATATTTCAATGAAACATGTGCTGAATGTCACACAACTGGATACGACCCGGTTGATGACTCATGGGATGAACTAGGAGTTACTTGTCTGGCTTGCCACAATGTGACTGAACCCTATGTCACCTATGACGGCGAGGTTTGTGGAGGTTGCCACAATCCCGCGTATCACGCAACTCGGAATGAATATCCAGAATGGCAGGACTCACTTCATGCCAACTCGCTGACGGATCTAAGAACAAGCAGTCATGCATCATCGGCTTGTATGCACTGTATGTCTGCAGAAGCCTTTATCCACCAGCAGAATCCCGGTTCGCTATCTAGCGACGTCGACACGGGCTTTAACCCGACCGGCGCGTATTCCTCGATTTCTTGTCCAGCTTGTCACGCAGTACACTCAAACTGGTCACTTGTCGAAGGCAGTGTACAGATTCGTGCAGTTAATAACTCCGAACTCTGTGGCCTTTGCCATGTTGGAACCCATCATCCACACTACGAGGTTTGGATTGGTGGTACCCACAATTTGGCTGGCGTAGAGTGCACAGATTGTCATGGATATTCCTTGATATTCTACCGCGGCAGCTGGAGAGCAGACACGAACCATACCTTTGCAGTCGACCCTGACATCGCTTGCGGTCAAGCAAGAGACGAAGATGAGCTCGCTTGCCACGATGGTATGGAAACATGGGCTCTCGGACAGCTTGAGATGCGTCACGACGCATTTGAGGCTCTGACTGATGAAATCTTGGATGAAGCCGAGACACTAGCCGAAGAAGTTGATACATACAACACAACAGCAGGCGCTGACATCGCTGTAGCCAATGCAATGCAGGACGCGATCGATGATGCAGAATCTGTTGTTGACTACTACATGGCTGATGGCTCAATGGGATTCCATGATGGGGCTCAAACATTTGAGGCTTTGAATGAGGCCTATGCAGCTCTTCTAGATGCAAAAGCCACATTCTATGAAGCCAAAGCTATTCCAGCAGGACCTGGTTTGGACATGATTCTGCTGATTGGCGGAGCTGGTGGTGGTATCGTTCTAGGATTGGTTCTAGGAATTCTAGTTGGCAGACGCCGCTAGACATATGTAGGAAAACTCAAGGGCGGTCACGGGTGCTTTGCACTCGTCACCCCTTCTTATTTTTCCATCCGAGTCCTACCTATAGTGTAACTGAATTTAGTATATTCTGAAACCAAAGATGTAAATAGTATTTACAATTCGCCACCGCAACTCCACGGAGAAAGAATACATGAACCGAAGACCAATAATACTGGCATTGGTACTATCCCTATTCGTAGTGAATATGGGCTTTTCAGCCTCAAAAGATGCCGCAAGATACATGGCCGAACCTGAAAGAGCTACAACACCAATCAAAGCCCAAGCGATTCAGAATATCAGCTCCTACCTCGATTTCTCGTTAGCTGCAAGCAGTGTTTTGGCCGATAACTTGGTAAATGCTGATACTGGAAGAATCTATCATGAAGGAGATTTTGAATGGAACTACTTCACGAATGGGTCAACTCTTACAGATTACTATTGGGCAATATCCGCCTTGGAAAGAGCTTATAATGTCACCGGGAATGCAACCTATTTCTCAATGATTGGCAAAATGGCAACAATGATGGTTACCCTTTTCATGGATCCAGTCTATCCAGGATTCTACATCGACACTTGGTCTCCGGAAATACTTACGCAAACCAAAAGGGCAGGAATTCAAGCTTATGCATACAAAGCTCTTGTAATAGCTGAGAGTGTCGATTCAGAGCTTGACTTCACAGTTGAGAAGCAAAGTGCAATCACCTGCTTGTCTGACATGCTTTATGACTCAGAGAATGGAGGATTCCACTTCTTCACAATGCGAAATGGTTCGTTGAACATCCCCGAATATATCTACGAAGTATACCCTCCAGATGGGAAACGGCTGGACCACCTCGCACTCGGCATTTCTGCTCTCTACGATGCTGGAGAAGCAACAGGAAATTCCACCCTTACCTCAATGGCCAATAAGTCCTTGGACTTCCTGATCAAATACATGCCGTATACAAATGCAACTGACCACTTCCTAGGATTTCGGCTGGCGACCAATAGAACCGGAGGAGTTCCTGTGATTGATGCGGGTCAACGGCCAGCTGAGACCGTCGTTACAGATCTCAATGCTATCGCCATAAGAGCTCTTCTGCGGGGATATGAGATAACTGAGAACGAGACCTATCTTCAGACAGCGCGAGAAGCAATATTCGTACTATTGAATTATAATTGGGATCAAGAGAAGGGCGCATTTTTCGCGGAAACCCTTGAAGGCTTACCTTATGATCCGTTGGACGATGAAGATGTCAAGTTTTACAAATACTCTGAAATCCAGTTTCAAATGGTTTTGGCGCTCGAAGGACTCTATGAATTCACCTTGGATACATTCTACATTCAGCTCACAATTGATACGCTGGATATTGTAATAGCCAAATTATGGGATTCAGAGTTCGGTGGTTTTTGGAAGAACGGCGACAGGGAAAGTCTTGTTTACTCGCAGTCCTGGAAAACGCATCTTGCCGCGGTTCAAGGTCTTGCAGTTTTAGCTTTGGAGCGAGTCTGGAGCTTTGGACTTCCAATCATTTCCAATGTGCGTGTATCTCCCACTAATCCAAGGCCAACAGACGATATTACGTTCCTGGTTACAGCTACCGATGCAGATGGAATAGACATGGTGTATGCAAACATGTCCATAGAATTCACCAATGGCCAGAAAAACAGGTCAATAGTCG
>JBHLND010000100.1:0-8376 GCA_048937485.1 Promethearchaeota archaeon | reverse complement strand
TGCTAATTCGGGTTTCGTTGTGGTGAATATTAGTGACCCGTTGGACCCTGTCTTTGCTGGAGGGTATATGCCTGATGACGTCGACCTTTGGAATCCGTTCGTTCTTGGTGACTTTATGTATGTATGCAACCACGGAGCGGGAACAGGGGAGCTGCAGATTCTAAACGTCACTGACCCATGGCATGTTTCCCAAACTGGATTTTATGATGTAAACGGCACAGTCTTTGCAGCATATGTGGAAGGCGATATTGCCTACCTGGCTGATGCCGAGAAAGGGCTGCTAGTGGTTAACGTTAACGATCCTCTGAATCCAGAACTTCTATGTAGTTTCTATGATGGAGGATTGGCTGTAAACTTGGATGTTGTTGGTGATATGATCTACGTTGCAGAACGTGAGGGAGGTCTGGAGATATTCCAGCTCTCATAATGGGACTCTAGGGTTTACAGACAGTTTCTGCAGGAAGACAGGCGCGAGGACTTGGCTCAGTTCACTCTATGTCTACCACAGATTCTACAGCACGGCGTCACAATTCTTGCATTGAGAACGCATAGCTGAATTATTGCAGCCACAGTACGTGCATTCGACTGTATCGCTGATTCGCTCGAAAGCCCTCACTGAACTTGGGTCCAAGCCCTTGAGCTCCAAGACTTCGTCCGAAACCGGGTCATAGACTTTGATGCCGTACACGGGTTGGTTATTGGCCGTGTGCGTGACTCTTGATTCAATGAACTGACCCAAGGGCCTTCCTGCGAAGTGGTCCAGCGGAATCTCTCTCATGATCGTTGCACCTCTCACCTCGACGATCCTATCAGTAGTGAGATAGTATCTGGTTCTTCTCACATTGATAAGGAGACCAATTAGTACAATGAACCCAACAAATGTCAAGCCCCCGAATAGCATACCAACTGATACACCAAAGGCATCTAGTGACGCAAATGAGAGCACTGGGCCCCCCATGACTAGAATCGCGCCGAAAAATACAACCCAAAATCCGGTCCCTGCTCTTCGGCTCCACACAATACTCTCCCCCGGCAGCATGCCCTCCGCGGGAGGGTCGAATCTTCTTCTATCGACTGAAACATAGCGCTCATTCATGTGAATATCTTGTTCAAAGATTAGTTTAAGCTTTGTATGATATTTCTTAGTCTTGACACGACACAAGTTCCTGCAATATGCTCCCGCTACAACAAGCAGTTGTGAAGAACGTGCTCAGGCGATTCTGGAGTTTATCCAAGAAGATTCATGAGGGGCAAAGAGGGAGGGGGTTTGGTCCCCCTCATACCAAATTTCCCACCTTCAGTCATTACTGTGATTTCTTGCGCACCCGCCAACGTGATTTCGTAGGATGGGCATGAAGGCTAAATCGTCACATGCAGTCCCAGACTAGTTTCCGCTTGACATGAAAGACTGACTGAAAAGGCTTCTGCGGCAAAACAGTAATGCTGAACAGTAATGCTAGGCAAATTCCCCCATTTTCCATGACCTTTTGTCACTTTTTTGGTAACACTACTGGTTTAACGATACAAAAACCAAAATCTGTGCAGTTAGATTAAAATGTACTTTGAAAGCCGTGCGTAGTTGACACGGTACTGCACGCGAGTATCTGTGTGAAGTGTAAGTGGTAGCCTTTCTGGTGTGGATGCAAGCAGCCAACAGAAAACCCAGTGTGCAGAGGGTACGAGATAAGAGGCCTACAGAATGAGTGCTTCATTAACTCCAGAGAGAGACTGGCTGGAATTGATACTGAGTGCCTTGAAGGCCCGGTCTCGCGGGATGACAATAACAGAGATTGCAAAGAGCATCGGAGCAAACAGGAACACCGTTGCCCGCTATCTCGATACCCTGCTTACAAGCGGACAGGTTGAAGTGCAGGAGTATGGGCCCGCGAAAGTCTTCTTCCTTACGGACAGATTACCCTTCAGTTCTCTGATGAACTCGACTTCTGACGGAATAGTAGTTCTGGATGACAGTCTCACAGTTGCCCAAATCAATGACAGCCTGCTGAAGATGATTGGGGATGACAAGGAGGAGATTATTGGGAAGCAGCTCATGAAACTCACCGCTCCACTAGTATCTGAGGACAGATTCATTTCATTGGCAAAGAAGACATTACGGGGGAAATCGAAGACCGCTGAATTAGAGTGCGTTGTCAGAAAATCTGAACGATATTTCCGGATCAAATTCATTCCTGTTGCATTTCGACGCGGCGCACCAGGAGTGACAGTCATAGTTGAAGACATCACTGATCGGAGAAGTGCTGAGAGGGCACTCGTTGACAGTGAACAGCGGTTCAGAACATTGTTTGAACAATCTAATGATGGAATCTTTCTTCGTGATGAGGATGGCCTGATTCTCGATGTCAACAATAGATTGCTGGAAATGCTAGGCTACTCTAGAAGTGACTTGGTTGCTCATCGGGTGTCAGAATTGGTGCCGAATGACGTGCTCGACGCCGGTCGGGAAATCATCAAGCAGGATGAGGCAAAGGGCGGCTCGGTTGTTGAGCTGGTAGCAAGGAGGAAAGACGGCAAATCTCTCCACGTTGAACGGTCTGCTCACGCTCTCGAAATAGGTGGTCAGAAAATCCTTCAGGTCATCCTCCGTAACATAGAGGAACGCAAGAAAGCCGAGGTCGAAATCAAGAGGGCTGCCACCGAATGGAAAGACACGTTCGATGCAATCTCAGACATGATAACTGTGATTGATAGCAAGTTCCGGATTCTCAGGGCAAACCGAGCTATGGTCGAGGCATTCGGAATTCAGAAGAAGAAACTGATTGGAAAACACTGCTATGAAGTCATGCACCAACTGAATGAGCCTCATCCTGATTGTCCTCATGTTCGCACTATGGAGTCAGGGAAACAAGCATCTGCTGAAATCTTCGTAACGGCTCTAAATTGTCAATGCCATGTGACGACATCCCCGATATTGGACGAAACTGGGGAACGCTCTGGAGTGGTCCACATTGCCAAGGCCTTGAAGAGCAACTAGGACGCTTTGCTTTTCCATGATGGTTTCGGATGCAAGAAAGGGCGATTTAAGCAATCTACTTCAACATGGCGCGAGAATCGCTAGAACTAAGATAACGCCGTAGAGCAAGTTGGCGTACGTGTAAAGAACTGAGGGGCCAGTTTTCCGGGAAAGAATGACGTAGTATATCGAAGTCACGGCAATGAAGGGCTTGAAGTACGGACCACCGTAATAGAGAGGGACAAGTGTCAAAGGAAAAAGCATTGCAAGTATTCCTGCAATCTTTTTTGATCTTTCAAGCCCGAGCACACACACAGCCGTCTGCAGGCATGCCTTCATATCAGTCTGGTAGTCAGCTATGTGGTTCCACAACTCGATGGTTACTGATAGGAAGAATATGGAAACTGCAATTAGAAGAACTCCAGCACTGAACGAGCCAAAAATGAGCGCAGGTAGCAGGAGAATCATGGAACCAAAGAACAATCCATGTGAGATGAGATCTAGCGGAAATCTTGACTTGAACCTGAGTGGAGGGGCAGAATAGAAGAACGCAAGTAGAGTGAGACCAAGGTAGTAGAAGAAGACCACTGGACCGAACCATGCTGAGAGCAACTGTCCTACCAGTGCAAGTGAATAGGAGAAAGTGATAGCTTGGTCCTGAGTGACCTCTCCAGTAGTCACGGGATTTCTTCTTGAGTTCTTAAACAGGTCTTCCTCCACGTCGTGGCTGTCATTTATCGCAAAGCTGAATCCTAGGAAAGCTGAGATCATCAGAAAGAAGATGAGAATGTCTACAAGGGGACCTGCAAGGCCGCCAGATACAATGAAACCAAGAACAGCTGTGCAGAGAAATGCGTACCATCCCCTTAACCGAATCAGCTTGATATACGGATTCAAATGCAAATCTCCCTCCCACACTGATTCATCAAGCGATGTTATCTGTCTTCTGACTTCAGCACTCTGGAATGCAGTGCATCCATTCCTCTGTTTGCTGGACGGCCCAGAGCGTCTTTGCTTGCTCTCTTCTTTGTTCTCTTTACGTAGGGCAAGCGGAGATCATAGTGACCTCCATTATGAGAGCAGCTTCAGCCCAATCTAAGGTAAAGGTATGAACAGACCTACAATGTAGAGAACAAGCATTGACAGGATGAACAGACCAAACCCCCATTCAATAACATTAGTCGTCATGCTGACCGTCTTCTTCTTGTAGGCCATGATGGAATACATTCTAACCAATTGCCCGATGTCTCTTTCTAATGCCTTAGTTGTAGTTTCTTCAGCCATCTTGGCGTAGTTCCAAGCAACATCTTTGCAGAATGCCTTCCGTGACTCCTCGGTTCCTTTTGGGTATCCACTTCGTGTTTCGAACTCGGGGATGTTCCCAAGATAGAACCATGGAGAATCAACTGCCGCCTGGTAGGAATATGAGCCCCGACTATAGTAGAGATGCATGCCAATCCCTAGAGCAGATGTTCCGATGAGAATAAGAACGGACCAGCGCAGCCAAGGAGCATCAGCTAGATAGTCAATTCCAAAGATTAACAGGGAAATGCCAAAGCCAAGCAGTGTTATTGAGGCGGTGAAAATCCGTGACCTAGCACCCTCATAATAGTCAACACGGCCTGTAGCGTATTGAATAAGACTCACAACACGTTGGTTCAAGAATTCCTTTTGCTTATCGCTGGCGTTCCGTAGGGCTTCTAAAGCAGCTCTTACGTCTTCTCCACCGCTCTCACAATCTTGGGGTCTATCCCACCCTTCCTTTGTCATCACAGTGTCACCTCATTTCAAGGGGTCACTATGTGTTGTGCGTTTGCTCGGCTTTCAATGACAATGTTACCATGGTCGTATGTGCAACGAATCTCAGAAACCCCAAGCTCATTCAATGCCTCCATTGTCAAATCATGAGGAAACCCTCCTCTAGGAGGATTCATGCTGTTCTCTCCAGAGATAATCGCAATTCTGGGATTCACAGCCTCAAGGGCCTCAAGAAAGGTTCCGTGCTTGCTTCCATGATGTGATAATTTGATGACTTGAGCACTCAGGTAGTCAGGCTGATCTACACAGCATGAAGCCCAATTGGCGAATTGGGCGTCTCCAGCGAAAAGCAGCTTCGCGCGTCCATAGGTTAAATGAAGCACGATGGAAGCATTATTGCAGTCTGAAGCAGTTCCCGTCGGTAGAGGGTCGGGGGGTGACAGCACTCGAATTCCTAACCTACCGAACAGAACCTGTAATCCTGTCCTTGGATACCATGTGATAATACCCGGGTTGTTGGCCAAATATTCCGTGAGGTTCTCATAGGTTAGACTTGTGTGTTCGTGGCCACTGTCCCAGAACATATACACAGGAATAGGACCTGCAGGATTGTTCTGAAACATCTCCAGTAATTCTTGGATTCCTCCGATGTGATCATAGTGTGGATGGGTTGCCACTACAAACTGCACTAGGTCAGGTGTATCCAACCCATTATCAATGAGATATTGTTGAGTCATTTGAAAGTCACAGCAGTCAATGAAACCCAAAACGGTAGCTCCATCGTCACGAGGGAGCTCCAAGATTATGCTATCAGCCCTTCCTACGTTTAAGATGTGTGTTCGCAAGCTCAAGTGTTACGCACCCCCCATGCGGCGCCGAAGAGTCTTCTGCAATTTCCTAATCCGAGTACGTTTTGCGCCAGTTGCAGACGTGGGCTTCTTTAACCGAAGTAAGGTAGCAGGTATATCACCTTCACGCAGCCGGTCTACACCTACTCGGGGTGCGAGTCCCTCGATACTTGCGGTTCGGTCCTCAATTGTGAAGACATCACCTTCCATCTTTCGTTCCAGTTTCTCAACCTGCAGAAGCTTGGCTAGAGCCTTCTTTTCCATAATGACAGGCCGCTCCTTCTTGCCATCAGTTGAGATGAGAACTCTTACTCGGTTCCCATCCAACATGGAATCTACAGTAATTCTTACTTCTTGTGGCAATCTCACTTACACCTCCTTCAGTCTTGCCATGGCGTAAGCGTGCTCCCCATCAAATACCAATACTATGGTTCAACCTATAAAATATTCTGCAAAACATCAATTATTTTCTAAAATCATTGTATCATTAGAATAAAATCGTGGTAATCATGGCGCGGAATTCATGCGTTAGCAGAATTGGTTAAATGCCGCAATTTGTCAAAAGTGGCTTCGAGTGGTGCCGGGCAGAATGACTTTGTCAATGCGCAGACTGACGCTTTCCGATCTTCCAGCAATACAAGAGCTATCTGATTCGATGGACATAAGGAACGACCCGAAGATAGGCGATATTGCCAAGGCGCTCCTTCAAGGTCCGGAAACCACCCTGTTTGGAGCCTTCAAGAACGACTTTCTCGTTGGAGTTGCTGGACTCAGAAACAAGGGTTGGGAATTGGCATGGATAGAGTCGGTCAGGGTCCACGGTGAACATCAGAAGATAGGGGTTGGAACAGCACTTTTTCGACATGGTGAAGCCTTTGCCAGAGAGCAAGGCTACCAACGAGTAGGTTTTCAGACGGTGACGGAGAATGCAGGTTCCTGCAGGATAGGAGAGATACTGGGGTATGAACGGAAGCATGAGATGTATGCATTATGGATGAATCCCCAAAAAGACCCAATAATTGAGGATAAAGGCAATGAGCAGGAGGAGCTCTCCACCGAAGAGGCACTGCTTGCGCTCAAGAGAATCCCCAACGCTCCAAAAGATGAGATATGCATCGGATGGAGTTACGCCCCAATCACCGCTGACTACTTCAGCTCCCAGCCCGATATGAAATTCTATCTCCAAGAAGACACAATCATGCTGGAATATCATGATAGAGACCCCAACTCGAAAGAAGTCACTTTTGTGAAGGCAATTCTTTACGGAGCGGGTGTTGGTATTGAGAGCATTCTCTCTGGGTTCATTGCTCGTAATGCTAAGTTAGAACTGCCTCTTGTTCCTCTATGTTCTGAAGAACTGGTGCCGCATGTCTTGAAGATGGGATTCCATCATGCGACAGTCTGGACTGGAGGGCACAACATTGTAGTCCTGTTCACAAAGGACCTGTAATCTACACCATGGAATTATGATTCCTGTTCCGTTTCATCCTTCCTGGATTTTGGAGGACCAAGGTATTCCCACACGGGAATCACTATAAGCATCAAAGCGATTATGAAGGCTGCAGGAGTGACCATGTAGGAGAATAGGTGGTCCTGAGGCGGCCCAAGAAAGATGTAGAGATACACCCAGACACCAAGATAGAACACAACCACGAAGATCGCAAAATTCCGCACGATGCGTCGCCAATTCAGACGGATGTATTTTCTCCACGTATCCGGTTCCGACTCCATCTAGGCACCCCTGAGTTTAGCTGTTCAAACTACAATACGGCTTATCTCTTAGAAGAGTCTTTCCCAAACATTTGCCCTAGTAGACTCTTGGAATTAGACGCCAAGTGCGCTCCATATAATAACGATATTCTTCGCCAAAAGCGCAAAGGAGTAACTCCTCTTCCAATTTGATACGACTTCTAAAGACCGCGAATAATCCAATCATAATCAAGAAAGCAACAAGTATGCTCCCGAGAGAGAATGCATACCCGAAAAGAAGGAGGAGAAAACCCAGATACTGCGGATTTCGAATGTATCGATACATCCCAGTGGTGACAAGTCGGTGGTCATCCTCTATGGTTATCCTTGGACCCCCAAATTGCCCAATTTGAACTCGACTTGTAAGGAGGATTATTGAGCCTAGGAGAAGAATCATTATTCCTGCAAATGACATTAGATGTTTCACATCTGACAGATATGCGTTGCCAAAGTGAAGGTACTCAAAGTGCGGCAATGCTACGATGAGTGGCAGAAGTAGGAATGCAATCGCTGTGAGAGTCCTGTTGGACTGATCAGACTTCGTTGATATAGGCCTAATTGCAATGTCCACACTGACTGCTATAGAGAGCAATAGAATGGGGACCAAAGTCGTTATGGATCCAAACACTTCAGGTGCAAAGATGATGAATAGACTGTTCATGTAGAGAAGTACGATTACAATGCCTAGGGCTTTCCTAGCTGCCAAACGATAATCTGTCATTCATTCAATCAAGGCTTAATTGGTTCATATCATTATCGACAGAGCTTACGATGCGTCGTATGCAGGAGTTTTATGTACAACGATTGGGAAAGGAATTTTGACGAATAATGAATGAAACTTGGCTGTTGACTGCGTTGCAGGAAACTTCAACTCTCTACGGGTTCTCTGTTGACAAACTAGTGAAACTTGGGGGCGGATTTGAAAACAAGATGTTTGGATTTGACACTCCCGAAAAGAAATTCGTCGTTCGCGTCACACCTCCGGGTCACAAGACCCAAGCTGAAGTGAAGGCAGAGATGGACTGGCTAGCCTATCTTTCCGAGAATGAT
>JBHLND010000099.1:0-8430 GCA_048937485.1 Promethearchaeota archaeon | reverse complement strand
CGGGGCGGTAATGTATCATCGGCTCGTGTGAAACCCTCTCTTAATATATAGGCCCGCTCGAGATTGTAGATTCTTTCTCCTGTCTTTCTGAAGTCCTCTGCTGTTATCTCGTACCCCATTAAGGATGTCATCAGCTGGGCCCAGTCCTCAGTTGTTAGGACCATGCCCATGAATTTGCATCCGCCAATTGCATCAAAATTGCCAAGCGCATCCTCGAAGTTCTTTACAATCAAAGCTGTTTCTGGAATTTCTTTTAATGGGTCTCCAACATCGGCATCCTCGACTATCATGAATGGCATGGCTAGGAATGCGGGTCCTTCGATGTACGCAGTTATATGGTCACCACCCCGATTAGCAACAGCATAGGCCAATCCTGTGACCTTGGCTGCTCGACTATCATAGCCAGGAAGTTCGAGACCCTTAACATGCATTGCGAATCTCTCAGACCCCCGGCCAAGCTTCTCGGCCATCCTCATTGTACCCTCTGCCAGAAAATCGCCAACTCCTTCACGTTTGCCTATCTTGTGAACTATGTCAACAATTAGCTGAGCATTACCCCATGAGAAGTCCATTCCGTCTACATCCTCTGATTTCAGGATGCCTCTCTGGTAACACTCCATAGCAAACCCTACGGTGCTTCCTGCAGAGATAGTATCTATCCCATATTCATTGCAGAGGAAATGAGCAAGTGTGATGGCCTCTAGATTGTCAACACCGCACATAGTTCCAAATGATGAGATTGTTTCATATTCGGGTCCTTCGCCTTTGCTCTTGAAGGGTCCTGTCTTTATCTCTGCAATTCTCCCACAGTGAATAGGGCATGCAAAGCAGGGCTTTCGTTTTACAAGGATATTGTCATTGATGGCCGTTCCATTGATCATCTCCGCGTTCTCAAAGACTCCCGTCTGCCAGTTTCTCGTCGGGATGCCTCCCTTCACATTGACCAAGTCGACCATTGTGGCTGTTCCATAGACCTCCAGCGTCATCTTCAATATGCTCTGGTTCACCCAATCGAATCTCTGCTTTGCCTCTTTCCTGTATTCTTCTTCGTCAGCGATGGGTATTGTCATTGTGCCTTTCGAGGCAATTGCTTTGAGGTTCTTCGAACCCATGACTGCACCAACGCCGCATCTACCAGCTGCACGACCCCAGTTCTCTTCGTCACAGTCATTCATGATTGCTGCATATTTGACCAGATTCTCTCCCGCAATTCCTATGCAAGCCACATTGAACTTCGGGCCATGCTTCTCCGTCAGAATTCGAGTTGTTTCGGAGGTATTCTTGCCCCAAATCTCCTCTGCGTCAATTAGCTCTGCGTTCCCATCCTCGGTTAGGAGGTACACAGGTTTGGGAGCTTTGCCTTCGAAAATCACACCATCAAAGCCAGAACGCTTGAAGTCCCTGCCCCAGAAGCCAGCAGAATTCGCTTGGCCCCAGCCATTAGTCAGAGGGGATTTAGTTACTACACTATATCGGCCTGTGCTTGGAGAATGAGTGCCTGTCAATGGTCCAGTCATGAAGATTAGCTTGTTATCCGGACCCAAGGGATCAATTCCTGGCTCAGTTTCATCAAAGAGAATCTTGGTAGCTAATCCTGCGCCACCCCAGTACTTCTTGAGAGTTTCTTCATCGGGGAACTCTTCTGTAATCGATGAAGTTGTGAGATTAATTCTCAAGATTTTTCCCATGTATCCGTACATTCTGAAAGAGACCCCTAATTAATGAGCGGTGCTTCTACGGTTTTATAAGGCTGATGTTTGCAAATTCAAGCGGAGCCAGGATGAAGATAGTAGTGAACTTCTACGCATACTTGCGGGAGCTGGTTGGAAAGGAGGCCAAGCTTGAGCTGGACTTACATGAAGGAGCCAAGGTTTCTCACCTGTTAGATGAGTTATGTTCGATTCCCACAATCAAGGAAATTCTGCTTGACGAGAATCGAGAATTGAAATCCGATATAACTATTCTAAAGAATGGCAGGGAGATTAGATTCCTTGATGGTTTAGAGACCGTGCTATTTTCAGGAGATGAGATTTCCATCTTTCCTTTGGTTGCCGGAGGAAACCAAACGGTTTAAAGTCAGTGTGAACCTTAGCATTGATTACAATGCCGAAATTCATGTCAAAAGAATGGCTAGATCTGTACAAGGATGAATTGAATGCCAACGAAGCTTACGCAAAAGCAGCATCATGGTGGACTGGCGATTTTGTCTTCATCGTTCGCGCCAGCGGCAATCTGGATCATGATCTCCTATCATATATCGGCCTAACCCAGGGTAAATGTACAGGAGTAAAAGCCCTCTCATCCGAGGACGAATTCGAACTTGTGCCACCTGGGGGGGACCCGAGCACCAAGGAAAAGGTCGCTGTGGAATACGCATATGAAGCTGACTACAGTACTTGGCTCGAGATTGTGAAAGGTGATTTGGATCCTATTCGTGCGTTGCTGAGTGGCAAGTCCAGAATCGTCGGCGAGATGGCAAAGGTCCTCAAGGCCACCGATGCTGCGAAGGAGCTAGTACGAACAGCTGGATTGATTGACACAGAATTCTACTAAGCATCAATGTCTGGTGAAATACAATGGATGAAGCAGCACAGGAAACTCTATTCCTCACATTCAAGACTGTCATCGATGACGTCATTGCTGACAAGAGGAAAAATCCCAAGAACATGAAACTGCTTGATGATTTCCAGGCGCGTATTAACTTAGGTCTGCATGTGGAACAGGAGTTCATACTTTGGGTTAATTTGATTGCAGATGGCGGAGAATACACGCTCAGCAAGGGATTGCTGGATGAGTATGACTTGGAGCTCATCGCTGACCCTGAAGATCTCATGTATTTCACTAACGGTCAATACTCGACACTCAAGATGATGACTGGAAAGAATAGATTTGGTAAGAGAAAGCTGCGGTACAAAGGCGGGACTACAGGTCGCAACATGGGCAAGTTGCTGAAACTTCCAAAGATACTAGTCTTGGACAGGGGATAGACCAAACCTGCAGGTCTTCTGCTTCAACAGCAAGACCTTTGATGAAGGCTTGGATTTTCTTTGATACGACGAGGGGTGATTAATGACTGAGAAGAAGACCTTCTGGATAGATGCTTACAGGGAAGTTGTTGAGAACAGAAAGGAAGGCCCGGATTTCAAGCTAATAGAGTACCTTGACATAATCCCCAGAGGTCCGGTGTTGGATTTGGGAATGGGCCGAGGACGTCATGCACTGTTCTTTGCCAAGCTTGGCAGAGAAGTGGATGGTGTCGACATATCGGTGTTCTCCAAGGGACTAACTGAGGCAATTGAAGCCGAAGGGCTCGAGTTGAAATATAACAAAATGGACTTACGGGATTTTGAGATTCCTAAACGGAAGTACGCATTGATTGTAGCTGCGAAGATAATTCAGCTATTTCAAAAAGCGGACATTGAGATAATAGCAGAGCGGATGCAGGCTGGCCTAAAACCAAAGGGAGTCATCTACATCTACACCTTCTCAGTTGAGGATCTCCAATACGTTCAGAGTTGGGATGAGATTGAAGAGGTTGAGGAGAACACATTCTACCATTCAAGATACAACATGCATTTTCACTTCTTCACCAAGGACGAGATACTTGGACTCTTCCCAAAACTGAAGCTCCATTATTATTCTCAAGGGCTTAGGTTTCACAAAGCAAAGTCTCGACCTCGACTCAACGGAGTTATTCAGTACGTCGGACAGAGGATGCGCTAATCACGTCATAGCTCCAGTTGAGCTGATAGTTTCTTCGCCGTTCTAACTACATTCGCTGCCTCTTTGGGTAATGGAGGGATGCCTTGGAATCCAGTCTTTTCAATGAAGTCCCTTGTGATTCTAATTAGTTCCTCGGGTGTAGTAGCTGCGATCTTGCCAATTGTATCGAAACCTGAATCATGATACAATCGGGCTCTTACCGCCTTGACGGCACCAAGACGCGTGAGGTCTGAGAGTTTGGCTAGCTCCAAAATGTCGTTGGATTTGACTCCTATCTTGGCAGCCAGGTCTTTTCTTTGCTTCTTAGTCCTGCCTTCCTGAATCATGTCATCAACTGAATGAATGCCAACCTTTGCAAGTTTCTCAATTGCATCTTGGTTGACTCCCTTGAAATCCCTGAGTTTGAAAGGTTGCCTCTTCTTAGCGGTATGTACTTCTCTGATTTTCTGAGAATGCGTGAGCAACTCCTTGTTTCCAATGAAAGAAAAGTAGTGTTGAAGCGTCCACATAAATTTAGCCACGCCATTTCCTGCTAGAACTGACGACACAAACTGGTTAAGATCTGCGTCTTCCGACTCCATTGCGCTTTTCCCTGTATTCTTCAAGAAGTTCTCGAATGTCCTTGCGTTCTCCACACATGATTTGATTGTTCGAGGTGTTTTCCCCTTCTTCTTCAAATAGGAAGCAAAGCCTTCTTCATCCATAGCGTAAAGGCACCCAGTGCAGCTAGCTCATATAGCGAAATAAACAGTTGTTCTTACGCAGGTTTCTTGAGATAATAGTACAACCTCACGTCTTTGCTATGAGTTGGAGAAAGATGGTTCTCAGTAGAAATCTTGACGACCTTCACAGTTTCCAAACCTGAGAGGAATTCGTGAGATTCGGAATCATCATAGAAGCAATGCAGGACTTCATCTCCATCATCATCGATGTACAGAAACTCGCCTGGATTAACCTCATCACCCATGCTCTCAGCTCCATAGAACGAGCAGTCAGTTGACATGAAGTCCACGAAAAGGTAGCCATCCTTTTTCAAGACTCTAATCATCTCTTCTACTGCTTTTTTCGCATCAGCTTTTGGAAGATGACAAAGTGTGTTTTGAGTGAAGACATGACTGAAGGAATCACTTTCATATGGGAGTTTTCGCATATCGCCTACTTTCATCCTTAGGTCAAGATTGTGCTTTTTTGAGAATGTACTGGCTGCTTCAACCTGCCGCTCTGAAATATCAATGCCATGTGCTTCGTATCCGAATGAATGAAAGAGCGCAAGCGGCGGTCGAGGTCCGCCGGCACCACAGTCTAGTATCTTCTTCTCCAAGGAGCTTGATTCAGTTAGAGCCAAGAAATCGTAAAGATATGAGTGCCAGATGAGAATGTCCATGGTTCTCTCCAGTCGTGCAAGACTAGGTGCCCCTGAATAATGTTTGGCTTTAAGTAGTGCTAGAAATGTGATCAACGAATTATGAGAGAATCTCATGGGCTTTCTTCAGCTGGTCAATTATCTCAATTCCCTGTGGGCACTTCTCAAGACACTCCCCACATTCCGCACACGCTTCGGCATTCTTCCCCTTTGCCCATGGGAATTTCCCTATCGCGGAGTAATACCGTTTGGCCTCCTCTTGGTTTCCATATATCTGATATCTCTGGAGTTCTGCAAAGATGAAACTGATATTCACCTCATTGGGACACGGTTCGCAATACTTGCATTGAGTGCAGATGTTGTCACATAGTTCCTTGAACCTCTTCGCAACGCCATCGATTGACTTTCTCTCGTCATCATCAATCCTGTCATAGTCTTCTCGAGAGTTTATCTCTAGGTTATCATCAAGCATCTCCTCCGTGCCCATCCCTGAAAGTGCCACTGAAACATTGGGGTTGCTTAGTACAAATTTGAAGGCCAAGTCCGCAAAGTTGGTTCTACCGGGTGTCAACCACTTTTTCATTTCCTCGGGCAAGTCCTTCCCTGCCAGCCGACCCCCTCCCACAGGCCCCATTATAGCCACCGCAATACCTTTCTCGCCTGCATAGTTTATCATTTCATGGTTGACTTGGTCAATGATGTTGTATTGAACGAGCATCAAATCGAAATGTCCGGAATCAATAATCTCCTTGAGCACCTCAGGTTTGTCATGAAATGAGAATCCCAGATAGCGTATCTTCCCTTCCTCTTTGGCTTTAAGTGCACGATCAATTAGGTTAAGACCCACCACCTTCTCTTCGTAGGACTTCTTGTTCAACGCATGGAATAGGTAGAAGTCCAAGTAATCCACATCCAATCGTTGCATTTGTTCTTGCAGATGCTCTTCATAATGCTCAGACTTTGAAAATTCCTCGCGACCCACTGGGCATTTCGTTGTCAGTGTGACGCGCTCTCTGTATCCATCCTTTAGTGCTAGTCCAAGAACTACCTCGCTTTCTCCCCTATGATACGTCCAAGCATTGTCCACGTACGTAATCCCACTGTCAATTCCCTTTCGGATTATCTTTATTGCTTCATCTCTGTTTACTTTTCCATCCTCAAGGATTGGAAGCCGCATACACCCGAAGCCGAGTGCTGACACCCTGATGCCCGTCTTTCCTAAAGTTCTGTACTGCATTCCGGTTCCACTCACAAAGGTGCTTCTGAAGTGTGATTTGTGCCTGTTAAATGCGCGGATTCTTGCGATTGCTCTTCGTAATCACGACTTGATTTTTGTACCCGATTCTTAATGGGACTGGTGAACGTATATTGTAAAGCTACAGAGGTCAGCTGACTTCATGCCAAAGTAGTAGAGAGCCTTTCTCTCATCAAATGAACAAACTTGGAGAATTCATGTCCATCGTATGCTGGTGGTTCAATTTCCCTTGGATTTATTGGTCCATCGTTGAATCGGTCACCTTCTAGATACCTTGGGAAGAGGTGCAAGTGAAGATGAGGAACTGTGTTTCCATGTATCTCATAGTTGATCTTCGCAGCACCTGTAATCTCCTTTAGTGCCTTCGCTGTTACCATCACATCTTTCATGAAGGCCAACACTTCATCATCTGAGAGGTCAAAAAGCTCAACAGCATGCTTCTTTGACATCACATAGCATGTACCTTTCAATGAAGCTCGTGGATGCGCTTCTATCCATGAGACATTAGTTTCTGCAATAGTGACAAAATCATCATCTTGCGGTAAGGCATTACAAACAGGACAGTTTTCACTATTACACCATTTCTTCCATTTCTCAGTCTTCGCCCAGAGGTAGCTCATACAAGGTGATTCAATAGAGCTGATTTGAAACTTTCTTCACTCAGTTGGAAACTTCAGTCTTGAAATCCTTTGCTCTCTATATAATATTTGAATTGCATTCCTTCACGTGTAGATACTCCGTGTCATACTTCACTAATACCGAAACTTCACTCTGTAGTTTCACCTAGATTCCTTCGTCCCCTATGGAAATCTTGTAGGCCCTAGCAATCCACGGAACAATCAAGTCTCTCACAAATATCTCTGCTGCAAGCAGGGATTGCTTGCCGCGAATTCGCCGAGCTGCGTTGAGAACCTTAAGTCCGTATTTCAATTTTGGATCATAGAGCTCGAGATCAACATATTTAGCGCCAGCTTCGGAAAGAAATCTCTGTATCAGGTAATCGACATCGTCAAGTTTTCCTTCTTCTTTAGCAGATTCAAGTACTTTTAGCCACGCTGAGAAATAGGATATAGCCTCCTCAGGAAGTGTTTTAGCTTCTTCTCCCATTATGCAACCGAAATGAGATATACAAAGTGTATCATACTCCATCTGCCCTATCTCTCGAGTTGTCTTCTGAAATTCTTTCCAATCGAAGAATGGCGGCATTATGGTTGGTGTGTATGCATCAGTTACAAGTTTAATTCCAAGAGCATCTCCTACAAACAGATTCTTGTTTTGCTCATCATAGATAAGCAGTTGATCCTTGGAATGTCCAATCACGTGTTTCATACGCAATGTAGTACCATCTAGATCGAGAACTTCGCCGTCACTAAGAGATATTACGTCAGGAAAACTCTCGAACTCTTCATCCGAAAAATAGAACTTATTGAAAGACTGATCTTCCAGAAGGGGAATACCTGGTTCTGAAGCCATTACTTCAAGTTTGTGATTCGCTTTCTCGGCCGCTCTTTGTATGACACCTATACCTTGAGAATGATCATAGTGAGAATGAGTTATGACAAGAAAATCGGGAAAATCTAATTTGCTGTCCTTTAGAAATTTCAGAATATTCCTGGAACCTTTCTTGGTTCCAGAGTCTATTAGACAGCTCTTTCCAGCTTCTATTAGATATACTCCGCCAAATCCTCCTACCCCATGCATTTTGAAATCTATCAAGGTCGTATTGCTGTTAATTCTTCCAGGTGTTCGTATTGCAGTCATTCATTATCTCCCCTATAAATTGCGATAAGACTCTTCTCAAAAGATAAGTCCTCCTATCAACGGGGGACTTTCCAATGATTTCAGATTCAGCTGTTAGTCCTGAACTCTCTTCCTTCTTTCTTGCACAAAATCTGAATCACGTTTCTTCCTGTGTAGATGCTTCCCGGTACACCTCCACCTGGCAATACCCAGTGTCCTGCCATGTAGAAATTCTCTAGGCCAGGGAGTGTTCTTGGTATCAACTCGGTCAATGTGCTTCTCGTCAGGAGCCAGCCCATGGGAGAGCCCTTGTCATTTAATGTGTATCTCCAGGAGGTATAAGGTGTAG
>JBHLND010000098.1:0-8523 GCA_048937485.1 Promethearchaeota archaeon | reverse complement strand
CCTTGCTGGCGTGGTATTCTTCATGTGGAGAGCGACATTTGAACGCCGGGAAAGAAAAGCCCTAATGATTAAGGCTGCAACAGACCGTGGCGAACTGGTGCTTTAGAAACCTAGCGTGGTCTTCCATTCTCATTGTAAAAGTCAATAATTCTCTTTCTAATCAGTGTAGAAGAGCAAAGACCATCAGCATCCCGCTTTTCCAGTCTTACAACCTTAGTTTCCAGCCCTTCTTCTTCAAAAGCGGCTTCTAGAGCCTGAATATCAGTATGCTGATCATAGCCAAGTGCTATGATATCTGGTTTCAGATCAACAACAATAGCAGTATGATCTGTAGTATCATAACCAAGTACAGCCTTGTCCACAACACCGAGGCTTTCCACGAGTCGTCGTCTCTGTTCTGCAGGAAAAACCGGCGGAGCTCCCCTCTCGAGTTCTATGGTCGTGTCAAGAGCGATTACTACAATAAGCTGTCCATCTTCTCCAGCCAGTTCCCTAGCTTGTTCCAAGTATGCAAGATGGCCGAGATGGAGGATGTCGAACTTTCCAGCAGCCATTATGCATTTGCCAGGCATTCGATATCTTCCTCTGAACCATATTATTAGTCCTCGTCTACCGCGAGGAACTCATGAGCATCAGTAATGACCTCGATTCGTCGTTTCGTCTTGGTAATTTGACTCACATGAACAAGTCCATTGATCTCAAGCTGCATTAGTGCGGAATTGAGTTCTGCTTCGCTAGGTTCATCTCCCAACTCCTTCTTCAACGCCCTCAGAAGCTCATCATCGAGAATAACTCCTCGCCGTTTCTTCAGGATATCAATGATGTTATTCCTCAAGGGCATAATACTCCACGATGTCACGAATAATCCCCCTAGATGTAACCTGGCGGTGCCTCCATTGGAGCGGCCGCTCTCTGAAATTCCTCTTCTATCTTGTCATAGGCTGCTAGGTCTGTTGCGGTCACCGAGGGAAGAGTTTCCTTCACAGCTTCTTGGAAATGTCTCCAACAAACGATATCTGTTTCCAAGTCCTCCCTTAAAGCATGCATTCCTGCTTCCTTGCAAACAGTTTCAATATCTCCACCGGTGTAGTTCTCTGTCATTTCCACTAGCCTGTCTATTGAAACATCTGAATCAAGCGGCATCTCTGCAGTGTATATCTCGAAGATTTCTCGCCTACCCTCAGCATTGGGAGGCCTCACTCGAACATGTCTATCGAACCTTCCTTTTCTCAAGAGAGCTCGATCGATGAGTCTGGGACGGTTGGTCGCTGCCAAGACAACAATGTCCTTCATCGACTCGAGACCGTCCATCTCTGTCAGTAGCTGACTCATGACCCGCTCAGAAACACCACTATCTCCTGAAATTCTGCCTCTCACAGGAGCAAGAGCATCAATCTCATCAAAGAAGATGATCGCAGGAGCTGCTGTTCTCGCTTTCCGAAATACTTCTCTAATTGCCTTCTCGCTTTCGCCAACCCACTTCGAGAGTAGTTCAGGTCCCTTAACGCTGATGAAGTTTGCCTCTGACTCTGTCGCCACAGCCTTAGCCAGAAGAGTCTTTCCACACCCAGGAGGTCCCCAGATTAGTACTCCTTTTGGTGGGGTGATTCCGATACGCTTGAATGACTCAGGCTTCTTTAGGGGCCACTCAACAACCTCAATCAGTTTCTCCTTGACATCATCAAGCCCTCCGATGTCGTCCCATCTTACATTGGGCACCTCGATGAAGACTTCTCGGTCTGCTGAAGGTTGTATCTCTCTAAGGGCTCCAACAAAGTCATCGTTGTTAACTTCAAGTTCATCCAGTACTTCTTCTGGAATCTCTTCCTCTTCCAAGTTGATCTGTGGCAGATATCTTCTCAATGCTTTCATAGCAGCTTCTCTGCATAATGCATGAAGATCTGCTCCTACGAACCCATGAGTTGTGTTTGCTAGACTTCCAAGGTCTACCTTCTTTTCACCTTCTGTGGTGAGAGGCATTCCCCTTGAGTGGATTTGAAGTATCTGTAACCTTCCAATCTCATCTGGTACTCCAATCTCAATCTCTCGATCGAACCTTCCAGGTCGTCTGAGAGCTGGATCCAGAGCATTCACCCTGTTTGTAGCGCCAATTACAATGACTTGCCCTCTTGTTTTGAGACCGTCCATTGTTGCTAAAAGCTGAGCAACAACCCTCCGCTCGACCTCTCCTTGGACATCTTCACGCTTTGGCGCAATCGCATCCAGCTCATCAATGAAGATGATACTTGGAGCGTTCTCTTCAGCTTCCTCGAAAATCTTTCTGAGTTTCTGTTCGGATTCACCGTAGAATTTGGACATAATCTCGGGGCCATTTATTGGTACGAAATTGGCCTCGGATTCACTGGCGACAGCCCTAGCTAGGAGTGTCTTACCAGTTCCAGGGGGCCCATGAAGAATAAGCCCACGTGGAGGATCAATGCCCAGCCTCTTGAAGATCTCTGGGTGCCTCATCGGAAGCTCCACCATCTCTCTAATACGCTGAATGGCATCCGAAAGCCCTCCAATCTCCTCATAGGTAACTTGAGATGTGCTGATGACATCACCAGTCGGTTTCTCTGCTATTGTTAGCATCGTGGAGTGTTGTACAACCACAGTTCCCACTGGCTTAATTGAGGTGACCTTGAAAGGAATTGCCCGACCAAGAATTGGGATGAACACAGTGTCATTCAGTGTGACTGGGCAATTTAGGAGCTTTCGCTTAACAAATTCCTCAAAACGTGGTTCCGGACGTATAGGTACTGATGTTGGGGCGAGTGTCACATTTCGTGCAGGCTCTTCATTGGCTCTTGATACGGCTACCTTTTCGCTCAGAGATACTCCCGCATTTCTTCGAATTCTTCCGTCCATCCGAATTATCTCTCGACCCTTGTCACCCTGGTAGGCAGGCCATGCGATAGCTGCAGTGATTTTCTTCCCTTTGATTTGGATTATGTCACCTGTTCTAACACCGAGCTTTTCCATGGACATGGCATCTATTCGAACAATGAATCTACCAATGTCACGATGTTCAGCTTCTGTCACTTTGAGCACAATTTCGACCATTGCCTACACACAACCTCCAGATTATAGGTCTGATAATCCAGAAACAGGACGTTTTTGCGGAAGATCGCAACCACATCTCATTTCCCTCAGCCAGGCATCCGTTAAATAGTGTTTCTCTGTGGATATAATCTAATACGAACCGTTTTAGAGTTTCAGTAACTTGCCACTCCAGAATTGATATAAACTCTGAGCTGACAGGCTGGAGTCCCTTATTAAGGAGTTAATGTGGCGCGAAACTCACATTCTTGATACACGTTCGACTTCCACTTGCGAAACACCCTCTAATGTACTGATGGCTGCTTCAATATCATCAGTGCCACCTAGGGATTCCTCTCGTGCAACATTCATTCTTAGAGCCTTCAGACCAAAAGCTACGGGAGTCACTTCCGTTGCACCAACATCAGTACCTTCCGGAACGACAGCTTTTACCCTCTCTAGTAGGTCATCTAAGTCAATATCAACGTCTTCAGGCATGATCTTCAATGTAATCACTACTCTTGCCATTTCAAAGATACTCCCCGTTTAATCATGGCCCCTCGAATGAACAGTTGGGACACGCATATTTCACCGAGAAACGTCTGCAGACTTCACAGCGCCATATGGTGAACTCGCCGCATGAAGGACACTGTAGTTTTACGCTGTTCTCCTGCGGGGACACTGAACGGTGGCACGAAGTACATCTGATTGCTTTCATACTAGACAAAATATCACCAGAGTGAGTTGTTCCCAGTGGGTTTTGTGTCGCCATCTTTGGGGATTTTATAAACTTGCCGAAGTGTCAATTATCAACGAAGAGCCCTCTGCCCAATTGCATATATGTCTGACATGACACACTTGAACTGCAAGATAGTGGAGCGATCTTCATGGGTACTAAACTTGCTGACATAATGAAGGCTGAGGTAATCTCACTGAGTGATTTGAAGGACCGTGTAATAGCAATTGATGCGTTCAACACAATCTATGCATTTCTTGCAAGCATTCGACAGCCTGATGGCACTCCGCTATTGGATCGACAGGGGCGTATAACCAGCCATCTGTCCGGCCTTTTCTACAGAAACCTCAACTTACTCGAAAGCGGCATCTCTCCTGTCTTTGTGTTTGATGGTGAAGCTCCAAAGCTAAAGGCCGCTGAACAGGAAAGGAGACGAGAGATACGCGATGCAGCATACGAGGAATGGGAAACCGCCAAGGAGGAAGGTCGAATTGAAGACGCGCGTAAGGCCGGTCAAGCTAGCTCCCGCCTAACAAAACCCATGATAGAAGAGAGCAAGAGACTCCTCGAAGCACTGGGAATTCCTGTAGTTCAAGCCCCCTCAGAGGGAGAAGCATTAGCTGCTCAGATGACGCGAGCAAACATCGCCTGGGCTAGTGCAAGTCAAGACAATGACTCACTATTGTACAACTGCCCCAGGATGATTCGCAATCTATCTATCTCTGGAAGGCGTAGGGTTTCACGTTCCCGTGCACAGATGACAATCCATCCTGAGCTTATCGACTTGGATATGAATCTAAGACTACTTGGGATTACTAGAGAACAATTAATCGATATAGCGATACTAGTGGGAACAGACTACAATGACGGGGTGACAGGCGTCGGACCCAAAACCGCTTTGAAGCTGATAAAGACACATAATGATATCGAAGGTGTTGAGAAGGAAAAGGGATTGCAATATGACTTTCCCTACCTTGAGATTCGGGAAATCTTCCTTAATCCTCCGAAATCCGAGCTTGTTGAACCAAAATGGTCCGATCCAGATATGGACAAGCTAACTCGAATTCTTTGTGCCGAACATGATTTTAGCACAAATCGTGTTGAGAAATCGTTGGAACGCCTTGAAAAGGCTCTTGAGGAGATACGCGGTTCAACACAGCAGAGCTCTTTGACAGACTTCTTCTAGTTGTGGTCTGTCCGAGAACGATAAATAGCAATGTGCTGAGTAAACTTCAGCAGATAGGTGACCTTGGTCAATGAGAGAGAGAATGACAGCCGTAAGATCCAATGTAGCTGATATTGTAAACGGCACTTATCGGGATGATAATGGTCCTCATGTTGTTTCTCCTTACGGAATTGAACTGAGACGTGTTGTACTCGTTGGCTTCATTGTAGACAGATATGCGGGACAAGGCAACTTCTCCAGCATTACTATTGACGATGGAACCGAAACAATTCGAGCCAAGGCTTGGGGTGCTGAAGCCGGAGCCTTAGAAGCTGTAGAACTCAACACTCTAGCCCTATTTATCGGCAAGATTAGGGAATACGAGGATGAAGTGTATCTGGTTCCGGAAATCATCCGTGAACTAGATGACCCAAACTATATGTCTCTCCATCTTATGGAGCGTTATCATGCGTTGTTGACAAGAGGCGGCGAAACACTTCAAATCACATCGGACTTGGAAGAGTTGCTTTCTGAGGATGTCCTTCCCCCCGAGGAACGCGAGATAAAGCCATCCACTGGAAGCGGTGCCGGTTTAAGGAAGATCGACAAACAGATACTTCAGTATATTGAGCTGCATTCCACCCCTGAAGGAGTTTCAATCAATGACATCGCTGAGTTCTTTGCTGAACGAGGAAAGGACAAGGTTGAGATTAACCTCCGAGTAATTGAACTTCATGATGGGGGAAAACTTCGAGAGATTGAAACTGGGCGATATCTTCTCATGAACAAGTAGTAGTCGCCCCTATCTGCGAAATGACGTCAAGAACGACACCTTAATAGCGAATGTCGGATTGATTTGAAGTATGGACGATTATGAGAAGCTCCTAGACCGTGCACGATCCCAAGTCCCTGAGGATGCATTCAACAGATCAGGTGAGAGATTTCAGGTTCCTAGTGTGCAGATTATGGTTCAGGGCAATAGGAGCATCTGGCAAAACTTCCAAGAAATCATTAATGTTCTGAATCGACCCGGAAAGGAAGTCTTGAAGTATGTTTCAGGCCAACTGGCGACAGCTGGCAATATAGAGGGCAGTAATGCACTCTTCAATGGAAAATTCTCATCTGAACAGGTTGATGACGTTCTCAACCGCTATATAGAAACCTATGTCATTTGTCCAGTCTGTGGACGTCCTGATACAAACACCTCGAAAGAAGGCACGGCCTACTACATGCACTGTACAGCATGCGGAGCACGAACATCAATAAGACCAGTGTAGGAGGGCCTTGCATGACATCAGTGTATATGCGTGTTCGCCAAACTCATGATGGTCATTACGTAGTAGCTATTTGTGACGAGGCTTTGCTTGGCAGGACGCTTGTAGAAGGAAATGTGAAATTCACAGTATCAAAGGAATTCTACGGGGAAGATCTTGTTGACATTGAGATCTGCAAAGAACACCTGAACCAGGCAACCATTGCCAATATGGTTGGAGAAGCTAGCGTCAAAGCTGCAATCAAGGCTGGTTTTGTCCATGAGCAAGCTGTGGCCTATATAGATGGTCATCCACATGCACAGTGGGTAAAACTGTGAACAGTAGAATATCGTGCTCAATTGTCCTCTAGTGTGATCCCCCGCCAGCACATAACTCATTATCACGTACAAGACTTGCTCTGCCCTTCATATAGTTCTCAATCGCTTCGTTTACAGTTAGTCCTATAGCACGAACTACTGGTATTCCGGCTTGCTGTGCCATCATATATGGCCGTCTGCCCAATCCCAGAGTGATTAAGACCTGTACGCCTTTTCCTGCAAGAGTGTCGATTAGTCCTCCACATCCACTGTGTGACTTATTATCGAAAATCTCAACATCCTCAATCTTTCCATCGTTAATGGTGGACAGAACAAATATTGGTGCTTGGCCAAAATGACCGCTTATGGGACTCTCTAGTCCTTGTCCAGTTTCTGCAGGTACAGCTACCTTCTCTATTTCCATCTCAGGCTACCACCAAATATCGTGTATGAATCCTCTGAATTGGCCAGTGTAACCAAATCATCCAGCATTGTTCCGAAAGCTTACGCATTCCTCGTGCCGGGGTTACAAAAAGCTTCTGTTACTCACATTCTGACTCTTCAGCTGCAGAAAAACACCCCATCCAACCACGTTTTAAGGGAAAATGAAGGAACTTGCATTGGTTGTTTTAATTTGACAGCACCATGTTATCAATGCGGAGAGAAGGCTGCCATAGAAGGCCTTTGTAGCGAATGCTATGCTCTTAAACACCCCTTAGTTGAATTGAGTTCTCCTCTGACAATCTTGGTCTGTTCAAGATGCGGGGCTGTGAAAGTTCCGGGGGGATGGCGCAAAATAACGCCTCCTACATCCGATCCCCAAGAAATAATCGATCGTGAGATTGCGATACTGCTGGAACAAGAGATAAAGCTGTCAGCAAACGATGTGGAGCTTTCCTATACTGAAGAGAAGAAGCTGGATAAGGTTATTCACATTCTATTGACGGCCGTCGGAAAATCCCATCCATCCTTGCCTATTCATGAAGAACCCTATCAGTTGGAAATTCGGTTTAATCATGGAACCTGCGATTCATGTACTATGATGAGTGGAGGATACCACGAGGCAATTCTCCAAGTACGAGCTGACGACCGTCCGCTGACCGAAACCGAAGAAAGCGATATAATGAGTCTTGTCACCAATCTTACAGAGGCCGCATACGGAGTAGACAACAAGGCTTTCGTTACAGAAGCGAATCGAGATAAGTATGGCCTTGATTTCAAAGTAGGTTCAGAACACCTTTGCAGACAGATAGCTGACAAACTGGAATCCCAGTATCTTGCGCAGCGGAAAGAGAACTACAAGCTAGTAGGCCAGGATAAAGGAGGCAAGAGGAAATACAGAATCACAATCTTGATTCGTCTTCAGAAGTTTACGATTGGTGACTTTGTAAAGGTTGAAGGCGCCCCCTGCCAAATTGTATCAATGAGCCGGGGAGGTCTCGGCTGCTATGACCTCTTAAAAGCAACATCTTTCACTATCAACCAAAAAAGTTCGAAATGGCGAACACTGGAGTTCCTTGCCCCAGCATCTGAAAAACGCGACCTCATAGTCGTATCGAATGCATATGGTCAGCCAGTACAGCTGATGGACTCTAAAAGTTTCGAGATGTATGAACTGGACCACGATGCAATCCACACAGAGCTAGTTGTCGGTGAAACAGTCCCAGCTTACAAATTTGAAGATAGAATCCTTCTTCTTCTAAGAGCCTAATTGATGTTCTGCGTGCTTTTTCGGTACTCTTAAATGGGCCGCCAAGGCTCTTTTGTTAAGGCTAACGCTAACAGTGTATCGGCCAATTGCTGGAGGCTTAATGTGTCTCGTAAAGGAAAACGTCGTGGACCGGAAGGACCACCTGAGGAACTAGTCAGGGTGAAAACTCCCAATAGAGCTGATGGAGAAATGTACGGAATCATCATCCAGATGTTGGGATTTGATAGAGTGAGAGTAAGGTGTGAGGATGGAGAGATACGTATCGGCAGAATTCCTGGTCGAATGAAGAAAAGAGTCTGGAT
>JBHLND010000097.1:0-8735 GCA_048937485.1 Promethearchaeota archaeon | reverse complement strand
TCGGAGTGGAATTGTTCTGGTTGTCAGGCTTCTCTTCTTCATAGCAGCAGTTATGGTTGTCTTAACATCATTCGAAGCAAGCTTGGGAGCTGTTCTTTCTATAGCCACAGTATTTGGTACAGCAATAGGACTTGCCTTTTCCACAGCTTTGAGCAACATTGTTAGCGGTCTTTACGTATTGACTTCTCGGCCCTTCAGAGTGGGGGACTATGTCAGGATCGGCAATGTGGAGGGTATTGTTCGAGAAATAACGCTCAACTACACCAGAATCCTCCTATCCGATGAAACGGTACAACTTGTACCAAACAACAAGGTTGTAGGCAGCGAGGTCACCAACTTCAGAATTGACCTTTCCAAGTTTGTCCAAGCCAAAGTCGAGGAATCGGAGCAACGCAAAAGGGAGAATGCTTCATATCGTGATAGTCTGGATGATGTGTGGAAGCAATTGAAGACACTGACGAAGCATGAAGAGGCCTATAGATATACATTTGACTTCACACTTCACCAGAGTCATAGCCATGCAGATGCATTGCGCCATTTTGACACAGTATGTGAGAAATGGACGGGCGAATTTCTTGTCAGACCAACATATGTAGTGTGGGAGAAACCCACTGCTGCAATCACTTATCGATTCGCCTACATCGTGTCTGATCCTATGATGATAGTGAAACGAGGATCAGACTTCTTGGCTGATTTGGTGAGTGAGATCTACAAAATCCCAATCAGCTCAGAATAGCGCCTGCTCTCTTCACTTGGGTTGCTTCGAGAAGAGCAGCAACGCCGATAGACCATCAATAGGCTATTGAGAAAGGCACAAAAAAGCTAGCAGTCCTGTAGAATCGGGTACCTGCAATGAATACCAGAGAAATCCTTGAATCACTTGCATCGGGGAAGATAAGCATTGATGAAGCTGAGAAGGAGCTTCGAACCTTGGCATTGGTCCGTGTTGGGGAAATTGGCATGGTTGACATTAACAGACAGGAGCGAAGTGGAGTACCCGAGGTTGTTTTCGCAGAAACAAAGACAATTGAAACCCTTTCCGAGATTGTTGAAGCTGTTGTCAGCCGAAGCAATGCTGTGTTGCTAACCAGGGTTAGTAAGAAGAATCTTGATTCTTTACGAGATAGACACGCTTCCTTCGCCTTCGATGCGAGAGGATACGGTGATCATCATACTGTTCTCGCTCATAATAGGAAATGGAAAGAACCCCCTAAGGCAGGCAAAATTGCGATTGTGACAGCCGGTACTTCAGATATTGTGTATGCCATGGAGGCAGAAGCTTTGGCAAGGATTATGGGTGTTGAAGCCTTGGTGTTCCATGACATTGGAGTGGCTGGGATTCATCGTCTAGTTGAACCAATCAAACAAATAATAGATGAGGGCACAGATGCGCTGGTTGTTTTTGCTGGAATGGAGGGTGCGTTGCCCACCGTGATTGCATCTCTTGTTGATATTCCAGTAATCGGAGTCCCCGTTCCAACTGGCTATGGTCATGGTGGGAAGGGTGAAACTGCACTTGCGTCGATGCTTCAATCTTGTGCACCAGGATTAGCAGTGGTCAATATTGGCAATGGTCTTGGAGCGGGCGCAATAGCTTGTCTCATTGCTAAGAGGTGTGCTAAGCCAGCAAAATGAATTGCAAACCTACCTCTCCTTTGCTTCTTTGGACCGCGCCCTCGATTCTTGAAGCGATGGGCCATTCAACACATCCTGCTGTAGCATTGTTGACATGGAGAGCTAGTCATAGCCTGTCTTTGCTGGCAAAAACAAGAACGAGGGGGATTGAGTATCCCCCAACTCTGGTTCCTTTCGGGTTACTAGTAATCGCGGTACCCGCGACGTTCTCTACCGCCACCGCGACGATCTCTGCCGCCGTAGCCGCCGCCACCTCTTCGGTCGCGACCGTAACCTCCGCCTCCGCCTCCGCCTCCGCCTCGACCATACCCGCCGTAGCGTCTTGGCCGTTCATGCTCGGCTTCTGACAGGTCGTTTTCCATGTTGACCTCAGCGATTTCCTCTTCCGATTCGGTGATGACACCATATCGGCCGATATTGAGCCTGAGATGACTCTGGAAGAGACCAGTGTATCCATTCTCTAGCTTGTAGGTCTTATCGACCTCAACACTTTCGATTGACTCGTTCCAAAGTGGCATAACCACTGTTCCAGTAGAGTCGCCCACAACTGCGTCGGCGACACGATGAGTCTGCCCGTCACGCCTGGATGTAACCTCACGCGCTTCGTTCTTTTCTAGTACTTTGAAGGTGACAGTTAGATTCTTCATACTCGGTGCGAGTTCAGCAACTGTCACAACTACGGGATCTGCTTGAGCCATATTGTTCACGTAGCCTACGTTTGAATAACAGATTGCAAAACGAGCAGGGGTCTTCGGGAATTCGACCCTGAACATAGGAGCGCATTCATTGAAAACGACAATCCTCGTCTTCGAACCTGTGTTCTTTCCTGAAATCCATTTCCTAATAAAGCTGCTTCAATAGCGGCCCATGTATTCCTCACTTTCTAATACAGGCATTTCTTGTCCTACATGGCCCAATAGAATCAGTGAAAGTGAGTGAAAACACGTATGACCCAAAAAGATACCAAGGTTGGATTGCCACCGGGAACGGTTGTCCATACTGGCATAAAGAGAACTGAAGAGGTTACAATCTACATCATGGAGTTTGATGATGGGGACATGAGGGAATATGCAGCTGACTCTATTGATGATTGCCTACCTACTCCTGTAGAAACTGCCTATAAATGGGTCCATGTGAACGGAGTACACGATGTAGAGATTGTAAAAACAATATGTGAGTACTATGCGATTCATCCATTAATCGTTGAGGATATCCCCAGCATAGAGCAAAGACCTAAGATCGAACAGGTGGCAAATGGTGTTTACGTTGTACTGCGAGCATTTGACATTGATTCCCTAACGTATGAAGTAGTGTCGGAGCAAGTCAGCATTATCATGGGACGGCATTTTGTATTATCTTTTCAGGAATCAAAGATTGATATCTTCAACCCAATTCGAGCAAGAGCCAGGCAGAAGGGTGAACGCATTAGGAAAAATGGCACAGACTATCTTACCTATGTGCTTCTGGATCTACTTGTGGACAAATACTTTGTTGTCTTGGAGGAGATAGGGAACAAGATTGAGGACTTGGAGGATCAGCTAATACAATATGCTACATCCGAAATGCTGGGTAAAATCTACAGATCAAAGAGATCTCTTCTCGGGCTGCGACGCCACATCTGGCCCCTTCGTCAGGTGATTCTTCAACTGGAGCGTGACCAAGGAGAGTTAATTGCTAATGGCAATCGAATCTACCTACGAGACCTCTACGACCACATCATTAGAGTCACCGACCTTGTGGAAACATATCGAGAGTCGATAACAGGAATGATGGATATCTACCTTTCAAGCGTGAGCAACAGAATGAATGAAGTCATGAAGGTTCTTACAGTCATTTCGACAATCTTTGTTCCACTTACTTTGGCTGCTTCTGTATATGGCATGAATTGGCAATGGATGCCCGAGTTGGAATTCTATTATGGCTACCCTGTGTTTCTTGCAGTTATGTTTTTTGTAACAATGATACTAGTTGGCTACTTCAGGAGAAGAAGATGGATCTAGTTTCTTCTTGGTCCTCCCAATTCACCTGCAGAGGCCAGTCGACTCAGAATGAACATACCTACTAGGATGATTATAGGGCCTGTCAGTGTGATGGCGCCTCCAAGTCCCCAGAGAAACGTTTGTTCTCCTCCAAGACGAACCAGTAAGTTACCAATTGCGTAGGCGGCGAAGCCTAGGACAATTACGAGCACGCCTGGTTTCGTGTTTGTCTTAGGAATTTCCAAATCCTCCATGGTTTTCATCCTTGGTGCATCCGAAGTCCTGAGTTCAGACTTGAAGAACCTGCTACCATCTGTTGTAAGGTGTCCTTTGATTCGCCCTTCCTGTGCCAGTTTCGCCAATATTTCCCTTATTTCTTCTGGACTCAATTGAAGAGTTTCACTAATCATATCAACTGAGCTTACATTGCTCTCGACAAGATGTACGATCTTGGAATAGGAGTCTGTCGCGCTACGTTCTATCATTGTAATCACTGAGTTTTTCTAGTCAATGCAATATAACCTGAAGTCACCCTGAGGGGCCACTTATTGAGGACTCAATTTGTGACCTTTCTTTTTCGGTCTGCGCAATCATCCTGCGTGCGCCATTATCATTTTCATTACACTTGAACGCAAGTCTTCGTCCGAAACATATCCAGTTAACTCTTCATCAACTAGCCGAATAGTAGGCAGCGCTGGAAGGTCATCTTCAGTCATCCCGACTTCAGGGTCATCAATGTTGATGATTTCAAGTATCGACCTGCTAATTCCCAACTCGCCAAGAATTGAGGTCAGCATCTCCAGCATGGGGCCGCAAAAGACGCAGTGGTCACTTTTGTAGAAGGTAATATTGGGAAGAACCAACTTCTCCTTCCAAATGGGTAGAATCACAACGAATTTGGAGCCTTTTGAGGGGTCTCCTTTAACTCTGTCCTCAACCCAGATTTGTCCACCCATATCTTGGACATACCTGTCAACCACAGTTAGTCCCACTGGTTTTACGAGTTTCCTCCGCATCTCCACTTCTCCTAAAAACAAGCTTCTTGATGTCATCTGGAATGCCCGGGCCCCTATCTCTAAACTCTACTCTCACAGAGTTGCCATCATCAACGAGCTTTGCTTTGACATCAAGTGTCACTTTGTCTTTCGTGTCGTATCTTAGTGAGTTGTGAATGATATTGAAGAAGATACTCCAAATCCATGCATGGCCTGCAACCTCAAACTCATCATCATCGATATTGGATTTTACAACTAGATTCTTGGACTCATAATCACGCTCTGCCTCTCTAATTGCTTTCTTGAAATGTGGATAGAGATCTGTCTTCACCTTATCAGGTGGAGAGTCCTTGATACTGATGAGTACTCTCATGTTGGCGATCATTCTGGCTGCTCGCCTGATGTTTCTTGAAATATCCTTGAGAATGTCACGTTCTCTATCAGGAGGGGATAGTGAGGCTATGAGGTCCTCAACCGAGAATATGTTCTCTTGGTATATTTCATTAAGGTCGCTGGACATAATGTCGAGATACAGGTTTGCACGTTCACTCTCTTCCTTCAGACGCTGCTCTGCGCCTCGTCTCCAAGTCATGTCCAGTGCCATGAATCCAATTTCTGTTTGTCTTTCCCCTCCGACACTTAGCGCCCGGGATGAAACACTTACCCAAAGTTCTCTACCATCTGGACATATCATGGAAGTCTCAATGCCACTTATGCTCTTGCCCTTCAAGGCTTCCCGTATTATATCTGCACCAGCATTGTATCCCTCCAACGGCTCGGGCATGAAGCTGGAGATGGGGCGTCCCAGAATTTCTCCCGCATCACATCCAAGCAATTCCTCTGCTGCTTGATTCACTTGCTCAATGATGCCTTCTCGGTTAAGAGTAAAGTACGCAATAGGGGACATATCGTAGAGTGTGGCAAATCTATTCTCAAGCTCTGTTACAGCTGACTCCAAGGCAATTTCCCTAGATATGTTCCTAATTGCTGCGAAGACGGCAGGTTCTCCATCCAGCGAGAATTGTGTTGGGTTGACCTCAACATGAAGCACATCTCCAGTCTTGGACACCAATCTAGTGTGGAAGCGGGCGAGGTTCTCTCCAAGAGCAAGAGAGTCGATCATGCTTTTATCATGTCGACGTGCGGCAGCTTCAACGAGCTCTTCAAAAGAGCGGTATAGAAGGTCGTCTTTTTCATACTCCAGCATATCTGATGCAGCAGTGTTGACCAAGACTATGTCTTCATCTTGAATCACAACGATTCCTTCTCCGACAGCATTAATGATCTTGTCAAGCCATTCAGTGCTTTCTCGCTGGTCGGTCATGAATACACCCAATTCATATCGGATGCCCTTAATCTACATAAAGAAATCTAGCTGTTAGTCTTAGGAACTCGGTGCAGTTTCGGATAGATCCCAGCAAAGACGATCGAAGCCGATGAGAATACTCCGACTGCTCTTGCCAGCGTAGCCAAGATGCTTCCAAAATGCAATCCCAATCCAATCATAAATGGAATGAAGAGAATTCCGCTGACAAGCATACCAAGGTTGAGCAACCATGAAAGAAGCGCCATTCCAACCTCTCCTAGCTCTGAAGCATAGTGATTGAATATTGAGAAAGGTTCCCCTTCGTTGCCTACGGATCCTAGCTGGGATTCGAGGATGAAGACCAGTCCAGCAGTTGACCCTGCCAAACCCAAAGTGGAAAGCGCTTTTCATTCACTAGTCTCTTGACAGAATCCAATCCGCTCATGGGTTCACACACCCATTCATTGCACGTCTTTGAAAGCTACAATCTCATGCAAGGTATTGCCTGTTTCTTTTGCCTCTTCGCCATTGTATTTGACAGTTAGTTCGAAGGCCGAATCCAGTCTGAAGTACCCCGGCTTCATTCTAAGAATCTTGCCTGCAATGAATCGTAGTGCAGCGTTGAAGTTGTCCAACATATTCTCAGCCTCAAAAACCCTGACTACATTCATCTTAAGGTCCAACTCGTCTGGAATCTTAATTATCAGAGTCTTGGGGTAATAGTGACCAGCTCGGTCATCAAACTGGAAGTCTTGCTTTCCGAACTCGAAGTTGCCCGTGCTGATAATTACATCACCCCCCTTGGCAAGCATTAGTCCCTTTACAACATGATTGTCAACTTTCTCATTGCACTGTATATATGCATATGAAACAGTGAAAGCCTCAGAATAGACTCGCCCCCACATCCAATATTCGATGAATGACTGGAATGGAAATGTCAGCCAATTATGGTCATGATAACCAATCCCTGTGACATCCATCTCATGCTCCCCATCTCTAATGGTTCCGGTTACAGTAGCTCTTGGAACTGGAATCATCCATGCAAAATACCCCCTGCCGCCGAAATGGGCATGGCCATCCCCACCCATCCATCCATTGACTTCAGATTTGTAAGTGAGGTTAAATCCTATCTCCTCTTCATCGAGAAATATCTCGTACACCGGAAGGTTTCCCTGTGTGTAATCCACCTTCATATAGTTCCTGCCAATTCGCACATCAGGAATCTCACGTGAAGCTTCGAATTCAGAACGGCCATATTTGATGAAACGTTGGGTCTTTCTCCCGTCGGGTCTGAGGAGAGTTAATTCTACTCCGATTCTGCCTGAGTTTGGTCCGGGATTGGGATATGAGGCATGGAAGAATGCTACAATTGTGTGACCGCTTTCAAGGTGCGCATCAAAGTACCACCACTCAAAGTGATTCTTCTTTCCGAGTTCGATATGCAAGGCATCATCTATTGGTTTCAGTGGAATGATTGGATCATCTCTTCTGTTGGGGCCCGTCCAACCCTCTTTCACGTTTGGGCTTATGGTGTCTGCCATTCATTGGTCTCCTTAGCGAGTTCTCGTGCAGTTTGGGTCTAGCCGTGGCTGACATGGCGGTACTTGAATTTGCTGTGTGCTACATTATAGAAACACCCAATGCCCGAATCAGGAGTGAGGGGGAAGGGCCAAGTTCTGCCAATAGCGGAGGACCTTCATCAGCTTCTATACTTCGTATTTTGCTCATCCGCGTTCTGTTAGATTCCTCTCAACAATCCTCGACCGCATTACATTAAGTCACCACAACACTTATATTCATGTAACATGTAATACTATTACAAGCAACACGTAAGAGTTGCGGGAAGTAGGTGAGGAAGATGACCGAGAAGTCAATTCGAAACGATGGTACATCCGGAGGATCTCCAGGTCGACAGACCAGAGAGTCGGTTTACCACGAGTACAAGCGACGGAGGTCCTCCTCCTGAATATTCGCGTGAAAATACTCTTTGGAGGTGAGTAATGTGGCGATTGCTAAGGAAAGAAAGAAGCATCAGAACGGAAGGCACATCTCAACCAGGGCTATAACCCACGCCTACAAGTACAGGCGTTGATTGATTTCAATCCCCGATGTGCATGGCCGGCTGATGGTGAGGCGCCGCTCATGCGCATCGGGTATGGGCGGCCTCACAACTTGTTTATTCTTAAGAAAATCTTCAATAGACAACTCATTTTTATCAATCTGGGCGTGTATCTAAATCAAGGCGCTCGTTGAGATATTTGGTTGCGTGATTCAATGGACACATCAAAACTGAAATCCACCATCATTGGAAGGATAACGAGTCTTGAGGGTATGCAATGGATTTTGGGATATACTGACCATGGCTCTTTTAGACCAGATGCATCACCCGAAGGTTCGATAGCAACAGAGCAAAAGGGACGGTGGCTCTGGGTTAGAGCTCGTTTTGGGTACACTGGTTCCACAATGGATCAGACTACTGACCGTCTTGGTGGGGATCCCTATTATGCCGAGATAGCCTTTGATTGGATTGGAATTGCGGAATCTGCTCCAAAGAAAGCTGTCAAACTAGAGGATTTGGATGACTGGGCAATAATCAAGGCACACTATGTCTTGGAAAACAATGATGTTGGCTATTGGGGTTCCCACAATGGAGAGTGGGTTGAGTCTGTGTCCGATGAAGGCCTTGTGACAATTCGCGCGGCTTCGGGACGTTATGAAGATGTCGACCCAGTATCTACAACCTCAGTTGAGGAAATCGATCTTGCAAAGAAGGCCTCCGAAAATCTGTGATAATTCAAGCAGGTCCTTCACTCAATGATT
>JBHLND010000096.1:0-8825 GCA_048937485.1 Promethearchaeota archaeon | reverse complement strand
AATGGTCTGCGGAACTTCTTCATCGTAGTGCTTCAACCATGGTTTCGCTTCGTACGGGTCATCGGTCATAACTGCATCAGTCTATTCTCCGCCTATTAAATCGAGTGCTTCTTGGGCAGCTTCAGAGACATGGTCAAATTCGTCATGCAGTAAAGCTTCCAGTGCAGGAAATCTCTCAGAAGTTCCAGCTTGTATCTGCCCTAGAGCCTCTGATGCACGCCATCTAACATCCGGCTTGTCATCACCAAGGGCTTCGATAAGGGCTTTGGTTGCAGCTGAAGCGTTTTGACCAAGCTTTCCAAGACTCAGCGCTGATTCACGTCTCACTTCAGCTTTCGCATCATGTAATGAACCCATAAGCGCTGAAACCACATCCTCTTGTGCAATGCACATTCTTCCCAGTGATCTTGCAGCCTCTGCTCTTACTTGATTTGGGCCATCGGCCAGAGCTTCAAGCAAAAATGACAAAGCGTCTTGCCCATCCATTCCCATTCCGCCAATTGCTGAAATGATCTGAACTTTCATCTTGTTGTTAGCCATTGCGTATGATTCGACTAAGGCTGGAATCGCGTCCTTTCCTATATTCCGTAGAGCATCTGCAGCCTTGCCACGAACCCCTTCAACTCCATCTTTCAGTCGTGCTGCTATACTGGCAATCACCTTAGGATCTGTTGTCTTCATTTCACCAAGAGCTTCGATAGCGCCCTTTCTTGCTACATAATCCTCATGGTCCACAGACTCCAGAAGTGCCGGAATGGCTGGCTCACCAATCTGAGCAAGTGTTTGTATAGACCTGTAGCGAACCCTCCAATCATTGTCTTCAAGTGTGCCAACAAGTGTTGGAATCGCTTCAACAGACCTTTCTCCAATCTCTTTGATTGCTTGAGCCGCTGCCGTTCTTACTGTCCAATCGATGTCTCTCAGGCATTCAATCAGGTTAGGAATTATGCTGTGGGCATTGGGGCCTAGCTTGCCAAGGGTCTTCGCGGCTTCAGACCGAATCTCTTCACTCTTGTCCTTCAAGGCAGTTACTAGTCCCGTTAGAACTTCATCAGTCGTAACGCCAATTTGCCCGAGAGAAACAGCTGCAGCTTTTCTTATCGACATTTCATCATCTTTCAGCAATTTCGCTAAACCTGGGATTGCATCAACTGCGGATTCTCCAATTTTCCCTAGTGACCTTGCAGCTTCACGGCAAATACTCCAATCCTCATCTTCTAGGCATGTTACCAATTCCGAAACAGCCTTTGTGGAATTTGCTCCCAACTCGCCCAGAGCCAGAGTTGCATTGAATCTTATTGATCGAATTTCGCTATTCAAATGCGTTGTCAGTTCTTTTATGACCGAGGGGTCCTTTTCGAACCTTGCAACAACCAAGTCAACCTTGGCATCACGTAAGAGATCTTCGAGAGACGCTGACATTTCATCATCACCTAGATTCCCAAATACACTTTCTTGATGCGCGGCTCTCTCTCCAGTTCTTTTCTGGTACCGCTCATCTCAATCTTTCCTTCTTCGAGGACATAGATATTATCTGCAACACTCATTGCTAGGACTGCATCTTGCTCAACAAGGAGAGTCGTCGTCCCTTCATCCTTGATCTGCAAAATAGCCTCAAAGATTCTTTTCTTAATTTTAGGAGCAAGTCCCAAAGATGGTTCGTCCAGCAAGAGCAATTTCGGATTGGACATCAACGACCTGGCAATTGCAAGCATCTGCTGTTCTCCGCCACTCAATGTTCCGGAACGTTGCTGTCGCCTCTCATCAAGTCTAGGAAAGATATCGAATACAAAATCAAGGAGTCTGTCATACTTGCTCTTGTCTTGCAATGCATATGCTCCTAGCTCGATATTCTCCATCACTGTCATGTCATAAAACAATCTGCGTCGCTCGGGACAATGGGCAATTCCTCTCCGCGCAATTTCATGAGGTTCCAGCTCATCGATTCTCTCTCCTAAGAACGAGATTTTGCCTCTGTCAATCTCTTCCAGAGCTGAAATTGCCCTGAGGAGAGTGGACTTTCCTGCGCCATTGGGGCCGATTACAGCGTCTAGAGACCCTTCTTCTACAGTTAAGTTAACTTCCTCCAACGCTTTTGCTTTGCCATAGTAATGGTAGACTTTTCTTAATTCAAGCAAATTCCTCGCCTCCACCGAGATATGCGTCTAGCACAATCTTGTTACTTGCTACCTCCCTAGGGGTTCCTTCGGCAATCAACCTCCCCTGATGCATTGCTATTACCCTTGGAACCAGAGTCATCAATTCGCGTAACACGTGTCCCGTTACAAATATCGTAACTCCCTCATCTCTAAGTCGATTTATCAGCTTGTGAATTCCTTCCTTCTCTTCGTGGGATAGTCCACTGAATGGTTCATCAAGAAGGAGCATCTCTGGGTTTGTCCCCAAAGCCTTTCCAATCCCAAGCCTCCGTAAATCTCCATGTGGGAGAATGACTGGGGGCAATCTGGCTTTGTCAACAAGCCCTATTGAAGAGAGGATAGAGCTAGCGGCTTCATCTATCCCTGAAGCAGCAAAAGCTTCCCTCCCACGTGGAGAAAGACAAGAAACTGCTATGTTGTCAAGAAGGCTGAGATAATGAAATGATTTTACCAACTGAAAAGTACGAGCCAAACCCAAGTTAACAATCTGATGCGGCTTTTTCCCAGTTATGTCCACACCATCAAACTGTACTGAACCCGAATTTGGCTTTTCAAATCCAGAGATTAAGTGGAAGAGAGTTGTCTTCCCAGCTCCATTTGGACCTATCAAACCCAGCATCTCTCCTCTGTGAATCTCGAAATTGACATCATTGACAGCAGTTAATCCGCCGAATTTCTTCGTTAGATTCTTGACTTCCAATATCAGACCCATTTTATCTCCCCCGAACCTTATCCCATAGTTCTTGAGATCTTTCCAAGAATGGATTCATGATGCCTTCCTCGACAAAGCGTATAATCAAAATCAGAATAGTTGAAAAAACTAATAGCGCGACTGCAGCGAGAGGCCTTAGATACTCGGTAAGAACAACATAAAGGAATGAACCGATTGTCGATCCATAGATGGTGGCAACACCCCCTATCGAAGCCATTATGATCGCATAGAATGAGTAGAGTGGCTGGAAGTAAGCTGGATTGACGGAGGTCGTGCTCAGCAAATACAATGCGCCCGCAATCCCAGCGAAGAATCCACTTATCATGAATGCAATGAGCTTGTAGACGGTAGTGTTTATCCCAGATGCATCTGCGCATGTTTCATCGTCTCGAATTGCTTTAAGAATTGTACCGAGATTCGAATCAGCAATCGTCCGCATTGTAACCAGACTGACTATCATGATAGCCAGTACGAGATAGAAGGCCACGAAAATGTTCTCAACCACAGGCAATCCTGAGATGCCCTCTGATCCTCCCAGAAAGTCACCCATCATGAACACGTTGAGCAAAATTAAACTGAACGCCAGTGTTCCAAGAGCCAAGTAAGGTCCCCTCAATCTCAGACATGGTATTCCAATCAATAGACTGAATAGAACAGCGACAAGAGCGCCAGCGATTAGTGCCGACACCCAATGGAATGCAAAGTACTTGACAAGGCCAGCTGTAACATAGCCTCCTATTCCAAAGAAGGCAGAGTGTCCAAAACTGACCTGCCCTGCAAAACCTGCAAGGAGGTCCCAGCTTGCCGCAAAGATTGCATAAATCATGGCTATGATAAAGACTTGTGCATAGTACTGATTGCCAGTGATTGCTGGAATAAGAAGCAATCCGAAGAAGCCAGCCAGCGTTATGGTTCCACGATAGGACAGGGCCCAAGCTCTGAAGCGCATTTGCAGTGAATTAAGGTCTATCCTGAAACTCATCATTGTTCTATTGCAGCTCCTTCTTTCCTAACAACCCTTGAGGTCTGACCAACAACATCACTAGAATCACTACAATGGGAACTACCTCTGAGAAGGAGGCACTAATCAAGATTTCAGTAAATTCTCCTGCATATCCCATTATGAAGGCGCCCAAAATGCTTCCCGGTATGCTGCCCATTCCACCAAAAATCGTTACTGCGAAAGCGGATAGCAGATAGCCCCATCCCAAGTGAGGTGCGATCGAGCTGCCCGGGCCGAAAAGAATAGCCGCAAAGCCCACGAGCAAAGCCGATAGCATAACGCTTGTCATTAGCACGAAGTCAGTGTTTATGCCCATTAGCTTTGCCGCCTCTGCATCCTGCGATACAGCACGTATTGACTTGCCAATCCTTGATTTGCTAATGAACAGAGCTACCACTGTCACAAGGATTAGAGATCCCACCACCAGAAGGATCTCTTGTGCTCGGATTCTGACACCCAAGGGTTCGACCCAGAGCGGGATGTAAGGTGGTATATAGTGCCATAAAGAGTCCCCAACGACCTTCACAAATTGCTCAATGAAGAATGCCAGCGCGAATGTAACCAAAACTACACCTATGTGACTTTCCTGCAAAGGCTTGATGAGTGCTAGATATGTCGCCGCCCCAACAGCAACTACTGCAATCAGCGCGAGAGCCGCACTTATCGCTACTCCGAGCAAAGGAATTGTCCAGTAGAACACGTATACCGCGATTACAAAGAAAGCTCCATGGGACAGATTTAGCACTCCACCTACACCGTAGACTAGAGAGAAACCCAGTGCAAATAGTGCTAGAAGTGCACCTTGCACCGTGCCGAAGATTAGTATCTCCTCTATCAAGATATTCCGCCTCTTAGGTTTGGTTGACCAGCAATCTCATTTGCAAACGTACTGAAAAATTAGTCGGAAAAAGAAGAAGGAAATTTGAGCAAACATTGCTCAAACTCCCTCAATATTCCATGTATCCATCTTAAATCCATTTGGTCATCTATTCATCATTGATGCCCCAAGATGGAAATGTAATATCTGCTGTCGCGAGCCAATTCGGATACACAGCGCCTGCAGTTGTGACGACTTCCTTAACTCCTCCTGCCTGCCACTGGCAGAACAGTCCCACGCTATAGATAGTATTACCGATGTAGCCCTCAAACGTGTCGTGCGTGTGAGTGTAGGCAATGTTGCCCCCTACTCCTTCAAACGGATTGTCCGTTGTTATGGCCTCAAGATATGGTATAACTTCTGTGGAGTTCAGCGACTGCGCATCATTGATTCCTTTGTGCAACAGATACATCGCATCATAGGCACCGACGGCCGTATAGAGTGGTTCATCCCCACCGAATTTGGCAAGGAAATTGTCCCACATTGGTACTGACCTCGTAGTCTTATTGGTGCGATGCATTGTCTGGATGATGACCTCGTGCTCACAGGCACCACCGGTTTCACTCCAGTAATTAGCCAACTGTGCCTGGACATCAATGCCTGCAATAAGGCACCCCGGTTGAAGCGCCTGGTACTGGGTAACCATTGAAATCCCACCTTGTGCCGAGATTATTGGAATCGTGATTTGTGCTCCAGAGGCTTCAATCTGCGTCCAATATCCGGCGAAGTCTGAGGAGTCTCCTTGTGCAAGCGGATACGCTATCTCTATTGTCTTATTGTACCCGAAATAACCCAAGTAGGCGTTAATGGCACCAGCAAGTGGTATTGTCCATGCAAGATCCTCGCGAATGATTGCGACTTGGGATATGTTCTTTCCAAGCGCAGTCTGCATGATTGGCTTGAGCGCGGCTAGGAAATGAAGTATCTCGCCTCCTAGCGCTGTGGAGTTTATTGGGGTGACCTTGAAGAAATACTTGTAAGTATTGTACGAGCTATTCACATAGTTAGTGAATAAGTCTGTTGCAGGTCCGCAGCTCATAAACAGCTTCTTAGCGGCCATTACTGTTGGCAGATAAGCATCCACTGCCTCAGTTCTGAATCCCCCAAGGACGAATTGAGCGAGATCGTTGGTAAGGATTCTCTGTGCTGCGGACACTCCCTGGGAATAGTCAGGGGTGGTCGAAGCCTCAAACGTGTCTTCGGCAACGATCCCGAAATAGTACACGTCTCCGTCTATTGTTACGCCTCCTGCTGTGTTCAGTTCGTCACAGGCCATATAGGCTCCTCTCCAATGACCAATACCTTGGATCTCAGTCATTGGGCCGAGGACTCCAATTTTGATAATCCTATTATCAGGAGTATCAGCTGGAGCGCCGGGTGTGACCAGTTGCCCTATAACTACTGCACCATATGGTGCTGGTAGAAATAGCCACAAACCGATGCCAGCAGCAATTATCACAATGATGACAACAATTGCGATTATTTGCCTTTGTTCCATTTTACTCTCTACTCTTACTGCGCAGATACGCGATTTCTATCTTAGAGTCCAATTCTCAGTGAAGAATACACGCATCTCGCAGCACGCTACATAACCCGCCTCTATATATGCGGCGCTATTTTAATTTGCTGACTGGTTTCTTTGCACCATTTCCGACAGTTTTTCTTGGCCTTTGTTCGAAAGAACTCGTTTCTCATCATATCTCTGTAGCTCCGTCTTGCCAAGGCAATCTCTGTCTTTCACTGCAATTCAATGCTTCAAAAGGACTAATCTCCTGCTAGGATATTATAATGGAATGACCTCGCAATATCTCTTAAGATGCCTTCTGATGGTTGAATGATACTTCTCAATCCTCCAGGTTTTCCGATAGTTCTACATCCTAGAGGTCGATTTTGCCCGCAGAGCTTCCTAGAAATCAAGAAATTGTGGCTCCGATAAATAGACAAAACTTTCAAAAAATATTATTATCGATTATAGTTACCACAGCTCGATATCCTGCCGGCGCATTCGATTAAGGAAAAAGACTCCGTCTTCCGAAAGAAATATGCATAACCTGAGCTTCCTTTTGCAGCTATCTGTGTCCAATCTGAGAGGGATCCAAGATTGAGGAGAGAGAATTACATAGCGTTAGCTATGATTTTGGCTTTTATTGTAATATTCGGATACGGGTTCTACCCCAGCTCAACTAGCGAAATGGCTACTGTTGACAATGGAATTAGACCTGATGGCAATTATGTGGCAGCTTCAGAAGCTGTCATCTGGACTGATAAGGATGAATACGGCCCGGGTGAAATGGCTGTTATTTGTGGATCTGGGTTCACTCCCGATTCAATCATCGATTTGAATGTCACAAGACCTGATGGAGCCATTGACAAAGGGTCAAACATGTCGGATGCTCAGGGCGGCTTTGTCTATGTCTATGATTTGGATGGTATAGAAGGTATCTACATTGTTAATGCTACAGATGGCGTTAATTGGGCTGGTACGGCTTTCGCCGACAGCTTTGAATGGTGGCTTGGCTACAGGCTGCCAGAAGAGATATGGAAGAATGCCAATCTGGCGCCTCAATATGATTACCGCGAGTGCGATTGGGTGCCCTATCAGTTGATAATTACTGATCAGAGCAAGATTTGGAAAAATGGGTTCGCAGTTGATGGCTCGATAGACATAGGTTGGAATTTCTGGGATGAAGGCAAAGATTCTGTGTTTGTTGATATGCTAGGAGCATTCTATTACAAGTGGGACACTGATAGTTTGCCTGACGGAGATCCAGGCTCAACAACCAAATTCGAGCTTGGCTTTGATACATCAACCCACCCTGGATGGACAAGCTTTGACCCTGCGATTCTGAATCGTCCAGGCACATATGACTCGGAAACGGGGCTCTACAAGGAGGTTCCTGAAACCGACGTATCTCCCGAGAATGATCACTTCATTCGATTGACACCCGGAGTAAATGGATTCCCAGCCAATACTGAGTTCGGAGGTTCCCACACAAGGATTGTTATTTATTTCCAAGCGCATCTCGCTTTGGATGCCCTCTGGAGAAATGGAGAACAAGCAAATCTGCCAGCGGACCTGGCTGGTACACTCTATCTAGGCCCTGATGAAACGCTTGATACAGCTGATGACTGGACATATCCACACCACGGATCATCCTACGGCCCTGGCGCCTCCAGCAATTTCAAACTCCAGTTCAAGAATTTCGGTGCCAAAACCATTCCTATTCCAATTGCAGCCTACCCTGAAGGTGTTATACAGGGTTACAAGTATGTCGATGTTAATGGCGATGGCACACGTAACGATGGTGATTATGCTTATCCAGATGGCTGGGGTATTGGAGGCACTGCCACTATCACCTTCAATGGCCTCTTCACAACCACATTCGATTTGGAAGATCTCACTACTGACTTGTCCGGTTTCTACAGTTATACGGGAATAATCGAGGGCACATACACAATTGATGAAGAAGAGCGACTTGGATGGGAACACACCAATGTTGAAACTGGAATTAGTGGAGTATGGGATGAGGAGGAGGGGGCCTTCACATTTGATTTTACGGAACCAGGGGCAGTTGTTTACATATCATTTCTCAACACACCCTATGGTGATATATCTGGTTACAAATGGCATGATGTTAATGGAGATGGGATTTGGGACAAAGACACCGAGCCAGCTTTGGATAGTTGGACAATTGAACTCAGAGATGCTGGGACAAACGACGTCATTGCTACAGCAATAACCGGTGACACCTCACAGGGATGGGAAACTGGCTATTACATTTTCACGGAAGTATCACCTGGCGATTATATCCTCACTGAGGATATAGGAATGGGCTACACAACTACTCACTCGCCTGACCCTATTACCCTGAATGCCGGTGACCATTCAACCAACAATAACTTCGGCAACTTCGAGTGGCTGACCATTTCAGGCACGAAGTACGATACCGAGGGCACTGGGCTCTCTGGATGGTGGATTGAGCTGTGGAGGTATGACGATGTTCTTGAAGACTACGTCTACTATGCAGATACCACAACAGATGGTGACGGCAACTACTTCTTCACAGTAATGGA
>JBHLND010000095.1:0-8929 GCA_048937485.1 Promethearchaeota archaeon | reverse complement strand
GATGATACTCTCCCCGAACCCCTACTGAAACCCCTCCCTGATGAAGCAACAGAGGATTTTGTGCCTGATATTGATCTTCAGATGAGGGACTACTACGCTTATAGGAAATGGGATAGGAAGACAGGCTGGCCCACAGATGAAGCATTAAAGGAATTAGGAATTGACCTATAGACTATCCACAGGAGCAGTGCTTCCAATTGCAGATTTCTGAGTTGGCCATTCGAATTGGTTTGTTCTATGGATTCATCATATTCGGGTATGTACTCGCTCATTTCTTCGAGAAGGGTGAAGATGTGAATACTATTGTAACCAAGGTGCTTGTCAACATTCTTGTTCCTCTTCTTGTTCTGTATGCACTGCTTACTGCATCGCCTGCTTCCTTGGTAGAATTACCTGCGATTATCACCTTAGCAATCTTGATTCATATTTCAGGACCAGTTGCGCTTTTCATACTACTAGGTAGATCCAACATTGCCAGTGAGAAGAAGGGTACGCTATTTCTCTGCTCGACCTTCAACAATGCGCTCTTTATTCCACTGCCCATAGTGCTGATGTTCCTAGGACCTATTGGTGTGCCTATCATTGTCGTGTTTTCCCTCATTCAGATGATACTGATGGTTTCCCTTGGTTCGTTCATAGGCTCCACTTATGGAGGGGCAGACACAAACTGGCGCGAGCGCGCGGTGAAGGCTCTCACATTTCCTCCTTTGCTCGCTGCAGTTCTCGCTGGTCTTCTGCTTCTGGTTGGTTTTGCTCTTCCCGAACCTATTACTCCACTGCTATCATGCAGTGGTGATATCACGACCTACCTTGCACTGCTCTCAGTAGGCCTCTCCTTTGGCACCAAGTTCTCAATAGCCAACCTTAGGGATGCACTACATGTAGTTCTCATTCGCCAGGTAATCGTTCCGCTAATCGCAGCGCCATTTGTATTCTTTATGACCCTCTCTGCTGTAACCTCTCAAGTTATTCTCCTTGAATCAATAATGCCCGCGGCAGTCCTGAACGTGGTCTATGCTGGAGCCTTTGGTCTTGATGTTGAAACCGCTGCAACAATTGTAACCCTTGGAACAATACTTCTGTTGCCAATTATCCCCATTCTGCCTCTGTTCATGGGCTAAATGGTTCAGGAGTCAACTACCCTATGTCAAGGCATATATCGCAATTTCTGCAGCAGCCACTAGGTGGAACTCATGGGCACCAAGGAATCTGGGAAGAAGTCCGAGGATATTAAAAAGTCCCTCGATGAGGTTGTACACAAGCTGGAGCAGACCACTGAATCAAGTGAAAAGTGGGGTGATTCTGTAACATCACAGCATGATTCTTGGAATGACATAAAGGAGAAGATTCGTGCTCGTCAGAGAGAGCTCAAGCAGCTGGTTATGGACAAGAAAGCGGGTATCATAGGGCCTGAGGAGTTCAACCACCGATACCGAGAGCTTCAAGACGAGCTAACCGAGCTCGAGTTCAAGGTCTACAATATGCGATTAGGCACCAAGATCAAATTGTAGCCATTCATTCTGCACGCGCCCGGACTATCAAGACAACGGTTTCTATCGAGATAAAAACAGCCAAGACAATAACCAGAGCAATCAATGCGACATTGATGACATCAGTCTGTCCGGGATTGGATTCTCCCTCGAGTCCGCTAGCAAGTGCTCCTAGATTGTAAGTCATCACGGATACATAGTCTGACAAACCAGAGAAGAACACAGCTCGCCACCAGATTAACTTGCCACCATAGTCTTGAACAAGTTGCTCTGCGAATTCTCCGCCAGCTTGAAGACGAGATACGTCCGATCCAAGAATCAGTTCTATAGATCCATTTCTGAGGGCGTTCTGCACTTGAAGTAGTTCATCTCCAGTAATCGTTTGACTACCCTGGATAAGTGCTGCCTCAACTTCTATCCCGAAGGCTTCTGCCACATATGCCTCGGCTGGAAACACAACAACTGCATGCATCTCCGAAAATCTATATTCACTATCTGCTTCAGCAACTAGGTCCCGCAAAGCGTCTACGTCTGAAGCAAAATCGTTGAAGTTAGATTGCCAGACATTAGCCAAAGTCGTATTCAGAGCAGCAAGAGCAGACGTGGTTGCGTTTGCAATGGCTATCGCATTTCTGGGCGAAAGCCAATACGCATGCGGATTTCCTTCCTCATGATCATGCTGATCCGGAGATTCGCCTTCTGCATGGACTCCTGGCATTGGTGAGAGTGCAGCTCCGAAGTCCTCATACCTCTCCATTGCAGCTGGATCATCCAATGATATGAACGGTGTTGAAGTCTGGTTTGCAAGGTCTTCTTCCCAATGGTAATGTCCAGTTAGGACCAATAGGTCTGCATTGTCTGCGATTGCAATAATGGAAGGATCTACCGTGAAGGCATGAGGTTCTACTCCCTCAGTCAGCAGAATAGAGGTTGCGATGAATGCACCTCCGATTTTGTCAACGATTCCCCCTAAGGGGGCAATAGCAACCGCAATGTCAATCTCATGAATGCCCTGTGCGTTCACAAGCGGTTTTATGCCTAGAACAAATGCAGATGATGAGATGATTAGAGTAATTAGGACAAGACCAGAGCGCTTCATCTTTTTCATCTTGAATGCCACATTACTCAGTTATTAAGCTCCTGCAAGCACTATCGTTCTCTCGATACGCATGAGAAGATTATTCAGGTTCAACGGGGGAGCTATTAGGCAGAGATCGTCAAGGAAGAGAGCGAATATGGACTCCAATCTCCTACTAGAGGCCAATAATCTTGCAGTCAAGTATCCAAATGGAGAGCTGGCTCTTCACAACGTGACATTCACAATGAAGTCTCCAACCTTTGCCGCAGTAATCGGTCCAAATGGCTCAGGAAAGAGCACATTGATGAAAACTACTCTTGGCCTACTGACTCCAGTGAAAGGCAGCATCAAACTCATGGGCAATGATTCTGTCCGCCAAAGGAAGAAGATTAGAAATCTTGTTCGATATGTTCCACAACGGGATCACATTGATCTTAACGTTCCCATGAAGGTGAAGGATATTGTATTGATGGGTCGATTACTCAAGAAACCCCCTCCTCGCTTTGCGTCTTCAAAAGACCGTGATGCAGCAAGAATCGCGCTAAAACAGGTAAACATGGAGGATCTGTGGGACCGCCCGTTTCCTGAGCTTTCAGGTGGGCAAAGGCAGAGAGTTCTCGTTGCACGTGCTCTCGCCAGTGAGGGCTCTGTCCTTATGCTTGATGAGCCATTGGCTGGTACTGATGCTCAAAGCCAGGAGCTCATTGTGGAAGCTTTAGGCAACTACCATCGTGAGAACAATGTGGATATCATAATGGTCACTCATGATTTGAATCCAATCCATACTCTGGTCAAAGATGTCCTCCTCCTGAAGAACACAGTTGTTGGAGTTGGCACACCTTGCGATGTTATGGACCCGGAGATGATGAAACGGGTGTATGGGCCAACAGCTAGGGTAGTAGAACACTCTGGTCATAGATATTGCATTACAAAGGACTCGGGGTTCGACCGCCATGATTGATGTTATCCTTCTGATACTCGATAGTCCCTTTCTTCAGAGGGCGCTTATTGGCGCATTTCTCATCGCAGTTGTGGCATCAACAAGTGGAACTTTTCTAGTGTTTCGAGGGCTTTCTTTCATGACTTCAGGCGCTGCTCATGCAGCCCTCGGAGGAGCGGCACTTGGATTCTATCTTCAAGCCACCGGAATTGCTCCATGGTTTGATCCCATCATTGGAGCACTTCTCTTTGCAGTACTTGTGGCCGTTGTAACAGGATATGCAGGTGAATCAGGAATTGCTGAAAAAATGGAGGTCGCTGTAGGTGTATCCTTCGCATTCTCCATGAGTCTTGCTGTATTTCTGATGTACTACATCCCAGCACAGGATGTCCTTAGGATCTGGGCTTATCTTGTTGGTGACATTTTGCTTCTAACGGATTATGACATCATCTCACTAGCGGCCACCACTGCCATCCTTCTCTTCATAATGCTAATGTTTGGGAAGGAGTTTGTATATGTAAGTGTGGATATGGAGGGGTCGATAGCTCACGGTATGAATGCTCGAGCCTATCATTACCTGATGTTGATAATCTCCGCACTAGCTATTGCCCTTGCGACGAAAGCCGTAGGCGCAATTTTAGTATACGCCATCATGGTTGCGCCTGCTGCTGCCTCCAATGAAGTCCTAAGGTCCGTAAGAGGGGTTGTAATTGCAGTATTTGGCATAGCCCTCCTCTCGGAAATCATTGGAATTTCAATGTCTTTTGCAATTCGGGTATCTCCTAGTGCTGTTGCTGGAATTCTCGCATCTATGTCTTACTTGGTTGCTCTCTATCTTCGACGAATACGAAACCGAGTCCGCGCAGAGTTTCTCCCTAAAGAAATTCAAGAGGACTCCTATGAGGCGCCATCGCCGCCGTCTGCTCACTCAACTCATACACATTGAATATCACTCAATCAATAGCAATCCAAGGCAGAGATGCAAGGTTCACGACCCTTTGAAAGTTCCCATTCATTCGAAAGTTGGTGACAACAGTCATGAAGATAGTGGAGCAAAGAAGTTGCTTACAGTTCACTCTCATTGCAGGAAATAGGTAATCTTTAAGTGCGAGACGTATTTCCAACGACGCCAAGGCCGGTGTGATAGAGATTGAGTGACGAGCTTCCTGAACGCGATGAAATTATACGGTCCACAGTAATCACAGTAATTCTGACAGCGATTCTCCTAATCGTAAGTTTGGCTTTCTGGGCCTGGTCCGCTGAAGAGGTAATTGCTTCATCACCTGTTGGCGCGTTGAATGCAATGAATCCGTTCCTTGCCCCTCTCATCGAAATTCTGGCAATGTTTGGAGTCTTTGTCTTCCTCACTGTTACAGCTGTCAATCTACGCCTATTTTTGACACGACTACGGTCTGGCTGGTTTGAGATAATTCTGCTAGTGATTATCGTTACCATAATGACCTATCTGATGTTTGGCACAAACGTTGCCGCGGTTGAAACACTGCTTTCATTGGCATTTGTTGTTTATCTCTACTTACTCCAGGAGTAATTCCGTTAGATGAGTCCCAACAATAAGAACGCATGCCTACCAGAAGCTTTATGTGTTTAGGCCAGATTTTGCCTTCAGAGCCCAGCGGCATTCTGTGCCCTTGGCAATACAATTGCAGTCTGGTGTCAACTACTCGGAATTGTTTGGCGTTGCCCACATTATGAGGCTCATACTTCCGATTAGTAACAGCGTTGACTACTTTGGAGGAAAACATCGTGTTTGGGATATCTGGTGCTGGATATGATATGTCAACCAGCATCTTTAGTCCGGAAGGAAGGATATTTGCTGCTGAGTATGCCAAGAAAGCAGTGGAGCAGGGGGCCACTTCAATTGGAATTCTTGTAGAGGAAGGCGTAGTTCTTCTTGCAGAGAAGAAAGTAATGCCTCTTCAGGAGCCTGACAGTGTTGAGAAAGTTTCTAAAATCGATGAACATGCTGGAGTCGCAACATCCGGGTTCATGGCTGACGCAAGAAAGCTAATCCAAGAAGCAAGAATCAAGGCACAATCCTATTGGCTCACCTACGAAGAGCCTGTTCCTGCTGAAGCTCTGGCAGAGCACATATGCGATCTCAAAGCACAGTATACCCAAGGTGGCGGTATCAGACCTTATGGAGTGGCCATGATAATTGGGTCAGTTGACCACGATAGCTCTCCGCGCCTTTTTGTCACGGATCCCGTAGGCACATACTGGGGATTCCTCGCTGCAGTTATCGGCCGTGGAAGTGCGGCAGCTGGACAATTTCTCGAGAAGAACTATGACATAAAAAGAAAACAGACACTGGATCAAGCAGTTAATCTCGCTTTGGATTCGCTCCGACAAGCAACTGATGCAGAGCTAACGGCTGACAATGTTGAGATTGTGAAGATACCGGTTGCTACACGCCAATTTCACAGGCTTGCGCGTAAAGAAAAAGAAGCCTTTCTAGGTTCTTCCACTGAGTGAATTGAAGGAGGCGAGAATAGTCAATGATGGGTTCAGGAAGGAAATCCGGGGACGAATGGCTAGAACTAGATGCAGTTGTCGTAGGCATGAAAAAAGGACATCTTAGGTTTGAGATGTTTGTTGACCCCGACCTTGCTTTTGATTTCAGACGAGGCGACGACGTACCTATTGAAGATATTTTGAAGAGATACGAAGTGTATGAGGATGCCAAGAGGGGACTGCATGCCTCGGGCGAATTGGTGGAGGATGCTTTTGGAACCTCTGACGTATTCAAGATTGCTGCAGAGATTATAAAGCATGGCGAGTTTAGGTTGACCTATGAACAGAGAAAGCAAATGATAGATGAAAAGACAGAGAGAATCATCACACACATCTCGAAGCAAGCTATGAATCCACAGACTGGTCATCCTCACCCGCCTGACCGAGTAAGGCAAGCAATGGAGGAAGCAAAGGTTCGTGTAGACCCGTTCATCAAGGTCGACGAGCAAATTCCTAGGGTAGTTCAGGCCCTTCGTGTAATCATTCCGATTTCATTCGAAAGCGTAAAGCTTCAGGTAACACTTCCAGCTGCCTTTAGTGGGAAAGGCTACAACATGGTTGCCGAATCTGGAGCCATTAAGAGCGAGTCTTGGGCTCAAGATGGCTCTTGGTCTGGACTCATCGAAATCCCTGCTCAGAAACGTCAGGAACTCTATGATGCCCTCAACAAGCTATGCAAGGGGCAGGTAAAGATAGAAACTGTTCGATAAGGATAGTAATTACATAATCATTAACGAGATACAATGAGGGAATACATTGGCAGTATACTTTCAAAAACGAGAAGTAGTGGTCCCAGGCCAGTTACTAGCAGAAGGCCGATATCGCGCCTCTGAAGGGACCTACTACGAAGACGGCAAGATTTTTTCATCCATTGTCGGACTTGCTGAGCTTCGAGGAAATAGAGTAAAAGTTGTTGCCCTTGAGGGAGTCTACATCCCAAGAGAAGGCGACCTAGTCATCGGCACAATTACGCTGGTGGCTGGTAATAATTGGAAGGTTGAGATTGGCGGGCCATATTTAGCTTCGCTACATGCTAACAATGCGCTTCGGAGGCCATATTCAGACGATATCTCTGAATACATGGACATGGGTGACGTGATTGCTGCGGAAGTTATAACATTCGACAGAGGCAGTGGACCCTTTCTTGGAATGAAGGGAAGAGGTCTTCGGAAATTGACTGATGGCATGATTTTGCACATTAGTCCAGCAAAGATTCCACGCATAATCGGCCGAAGAGGGTCTATGATCAACATGATCAAGGATCAGCTCCGAATTCAGACCATGGTTGGCCAAAATGGGCGAATATGGATTCGCGCTCCCAATACGGACATTCTGAGATTGGCGATAAAGGCATTCAGGATGATTGAAGCCGAGGCTCATACATCAAAGCTAACTGACAGAGTTAAGGCAATGCTTGAGGAGGAGATGGGTAAGACTGAAGGTGCTGATACGTCAATGGAGATTGGGGAGCCTGAAGACGAATCTCTTGAAACGGAACCAGAACCCAAGTCAAATCCGGAATCAGAAGCACCTGTAGCTGAAGAAGTTTCTGAAACGGTAGAGGAGTCGGCTGAGGACGAAGCTGCTCCAGAAGACAAACCCGCTTTAACAGAGGAAACGCCCGAGGAAGCTGAAGCACAAGCAGAAGAGGGCAAAGAAGAAGATAGTCCTACAAAGGAAGATGAATCAGAGGAAGTGAAAGAGTAGTGAATCCAGAAAAACGACCTGAGGCTCTGATAAATGCAGAGGGTCTGAGATTTGACGGGCGACGACCCGACGAGATGCGTCCGGTGCAGATGGAGGTTGGAGTGCTAAAGACCGCGGAAGGCTCAGCATCAATTAGACAAGGCAAGACATACATACTGGCTGCAGTCTACGGCCCCCGCGAACTGCACCCTCGGCATCTTACCCTGAATGACAGAGCATACTTGAGATGTGTATATAGAATGGCAACATTTTCTGTGCCTGATAGAAAGCGACCGGCTCCATCAAGAAGAGAGAGAGAGATATCAATGGTAATAGCAAATGCGCTAGAACCTGCGCTCTTCCTAGAGGATTTTCCAAAAGCAGTGGTTGACGTTTTTATTCAGGTAATCCAAGCTGATGGTGGTACAAGATGTGCAGCCATCAATGCAGCCTCGCTTGCCCTAGCCGATGCAGGCATTCCAATGAAATCACTCGTTCCATCTGTTGCTGTTGGAAAGGCCGATGGCACACTGGTGGTAGACTTGGGTGATGAAGAAGACAAGTACGGCCAAGGAGATGTCCCAATGGCTATCATACCTTCAACAGGTGAGCTCACCCTGTTGCAACAGGATGGTTCCTTCACACGCGAGGAGCTTCTTGAGGCGATACAAATGGGAGTTAACTCCTGCAAATATCTTCACGAACTGCAGAAGGATGCCCTCAAACGAGCGTACGCCAAGAGAGCGCCCGAGGATGGAGACGATGATGAAGAAGATTTTGAGGATGATCTTGAAACGGACCTTGGCGAGTCCGAAATAATGGAGGATGAATAGAATGGGAGATTTTAGTGCTGAAGTTATCAGTCATATCGACCGTGGTTTCATTGCTGATCTCTTGAAGAAGGGTGAAAGAATCGACGGACGTGCATTTGACGAGTATCGCCCAATTGAGATTGAGGTTAACCCAGTCGCTGCCAAAGCGGAGGGTTCAGCCATTGTCCGTCTTGGAGGAACCAGCATTGTGGCTGGCGTAAAGGTCTTAACAGGCGAGCCTTATCCAGACACTGCAGATGAGGGCGTTGTTATGATTACGGCTGAGATGGCCCCTATCGCATCCCCTCTATTTGACATTGGACCGCCCAAGGAAGACGCAATCGAACTAGCGAGAGTTGTCGATCGAGGTGTCCGTGAGTCCGAAACAGTA
>JBHLND010000094.1:0-8935 GCA_048937485.1 Promethearchaeota archaeon | reverse complement strand
AGACCGCCAACTCCACCGGCGGCTGCATTCAGTAATGTCATGTCATCTCGTGAAGTGGGTCCAGCCGCCGTGAGAACGGGATTCCTAAATCTCAGTTCTGCAATCTCAACAGATAGGTCTGCCATGTATTCTGGTCGTGCGTTCTCCAACATAAGAGTTACCAGAGGGCAAAAGAAGTGGCTAAGCACTAGGAAATTCAATGGGGTTCTGCATACCCAACTCAATGGATTTCTTATCCCAGCTTCCAATACGCCCTTCTGCATATCGCAGGTAATCTACTTCATTTGGACCAAGTCCCAGCTGAGTGCTGACTAAGGCATCCAAGTCAAGCGAGTTGGGGCTTCCCCAAATGAGCTTCATATCTCGGTGAATGACAGGATCAAGGAAATTGTCAGTAGTTTCAGCGGTTGTGAAGATTCCCTCAATGATGTTCTTTACATCAAAGAGAGAGTGGTACACCTTGTTGATATCTACAATATGCTGACAGAGCAGTTGATCATCTATCCCGTGATATTTGCCTCTCCAAGGGCTAGGAATCAGTCCAAACAAATTCTTTGCTGTGAGTGACACATGGCTTGCTCTAAGATTCCTTTTTGGTTTGGCCAGATTAAGAAGCGATCCCCCTCTTAGGTTGTATAATCGGTCAGGGACAATTGAATAGAATTCCGAGGTCTCTAGGGGTTCGAAGTGCTTGTGAACCTCCTCGTCAATGTTCTTAGATTCACAAAGACGATTAGCCCAGAGCTCTTCAGAGAGGCTAACATATTCCACGTCATACTTCTCCAAAACATCTGAAATTCCTGTGTAATTGAGGAACCATTTATCATTCTCTCTAAAATCATCCTTTGTTTGTTTTCCTAGCTTTTCAAGAAGATTATCATCTCTAGGTACAGAGTTGTCCAGAAAAAGGGGGCATCTCCAGGCTGCATAGCTTTCTACAACGAGAACCTCCTTGTCAATCGATGATAATACCCAATCAAGTATCTCTGCTTCGGTGAAAATCAACGATGAAGACCAATTGGGTTTGATCACAACAGGTGGCTTCAAATTGAGATGTGATAATATCTCAAGGAAGGTTTCTCTAGATCCCATTCTACTGAAAAACGAAGGACCTAGTGCCACGATCTCCTCGTCCATGCATTGGGTAGATGAAGTACCTACTCTTGGAGTTTTCTAATGGAACTGGTCCTTGGTTATTCTATTTCGCCAGCATCTTTCGCTTGCCTAAGTCCTCAACAACGAAATCAAGGCCTAGTTGCTCAAGTTTTTCTCTCTTGGGATATCCTGTTTCTCGATCGCATCCTCTGTAGTCGTAGTATTCATCGAGCATTTCGTCAAGATCAGGAAGACCGCCCTTCGAAGGTCCTGTTGGCATTGGCTCTTTCAGGAGTCTTCTTGGGAGATTTTCCTCCTTTCGCGTTATTCCTAGCCTATGATTGTAAGCTCTTCGTAGGTGATTGATTCGTTCAGCCGCCTGCTTCACAAATTTCGAATCTGCCCATTCCTTCATTCCTGTAAGTGGCGGAATGACATTAACGAATGTATCAAAGTAGTACACAGGAGGCCACATGGTCCCATACTTGCAAATCACTGCACTATCAACTAGTGCATAGAGATCCTCAATATCCCACACAACTTCACCCTTATGTTTTGGTGACATTATATCTAGAATAGCATCAGTCTTCTCCTCGTCGAAACGAGCCTTCACAATATCCGGGTAACCCAATTCCTCAAGGCTTGAGAGGCTCCTTAGGTGGTCCGCTCCTCGCGCGTTGGTAGCATAAGTGAGTCCAATTGATTGATGAGCTCGAGGATCTTGGCCTGAGGCCTCAAGGCCCTTGACATGAACGGCATACATCCAGGCATCCCCTCCGATAATCTCTGCGGCTTTTCGCACTCCCTTTGAAAGCACGTCGCCGAAGCCCTCCCTCTTTGCAATCTTCTCTACGAGTTCAACCATCGCGTCAACATTGCCCCATGAGAGGTCTAGTCCATCAGTGTCCTTCTTCGTGATTATTCCTTTCTCATAAAGCTCCATGGCAAAACCAATACTCTTCCCGCAAGAAATCGTGTCCATTCCTAATAGGTCACATCGTGTGCCCATATGGAAGATTGATTCGATGTCGTTGTTGAGGCAGTTTGAACCGAAAGCCATTATCGTTTCGTATTCTGGTCCTCCTGCCGGTCCATATGCAAACCTACCCTCTTTCACCCGATAGACGTACTTGCAGCCCACCTCACAGCCGTGACATGCTTCCTGGGCAACCCTATACCTCTCTGCAATAATCTCTGGGCCTATGTCATCAGCGCTCTCATAAAAGCCAGTCCAATGATTCTTTGTAGGCAATCTACCAATCTCATTGATGATTGCAACTAGGTCAGTAGTACCGTATTTCCTCAGCGATGCCAGAGACTCGGTCCAGATAGGATCGCAGAGCCTTTGCATTTCAACATCGTTGGCTTCAAGATACCTTTCCATGTCATGAGCTTCTAGACCCAATGATCCACTCGCAGCAATACCTTTCACATTCTTTGATCCCAATACTGTGCCAAGGCCTGCTCTTCCCGCTGCTCTATAACGGTCTACGGTGATGCACGAATAGAGTACGCCATTCTCTGCAGCTGGTCCGATAATGCCGGTCTTGATTTCTGGATCTTTGTGGTCTTCACGAATCATATCTGTAGTCACATCTGTGGTTCTACCCCATAGATGACTCGCATCAAGCAGCTCTGCATTTCCGTCACGCAAAAAGAGATAGACTGGTTTTGGAGAGCGGCCCTTGAGAATCACAAAGTCAAACCCAGCATATTTCACCTCGGGACCAAAGAAGCCGCCAACATGACTCTCTGCCCATACCCCTGTCAAGGGGCCTTTAGTAGCAAACATCATCCTGCCGGAAGGTGAAAACATGACTCCGGTAAGCGGTCCTGTTCCAAGAATAAAGACATTCTCCGGAGATAGTGGATCCGTGTCTGGCCCTGTTTCTTCCCAAAGAATTCTAGCTGCGACCCCAGTGCCACCCAAATACAGCCGTGCCCATTCTTTCTCCATCTCAAGTCTATGGACTTTCCCTTTGGTCAAGTCAATATCCAAGTATTTGCCTGCATATCCCTTGTATGGAAATGTCATTTCTCAGCCTCCTGCGATTCAACTTCATGCATGGATGAAAGAATCTCGATGCCCTTTGCGCGTTCAAACAGACCTCCCGATTCAGAGTCGACGTAGCTGATTGCCCCATAGTCACAGGCCTTCACACAGGCTGGCTTTCCCCAACACAAGTCACATTTGATGGCCTTTCTTGTTAGGGTGTCTATCTCAATGCCGCCATAGGTGCATGCTGTGACGCAGTTTTGACATCCAATGCAAAGTTCTTCATCCACATACAGGGTGCCATTGTCATTGCTTTGGATTGCACCATTTGGACAGGCCTCCTGACACAGTGGTACTTCGCAGTGAAGACAAACAATTGGAACAATGATACCTTTCGCTTCGTCTCTTAGAATCTGAATTCTCGATCTACTTGGATTGAATGTGTTGGAATGCTTGACCGAGCAGCCGAGTTCGCAGTTCCTGCAGCCAGTGCACCTCTCAAGGTCAATAGCTAGAAGCTTTGTCAAATCCGCATACTCTCCATGTGTGATCTGGACGCTCTCTGTTCTGAACCTGTTTGACCCTTTAAGTTGTTGCCATAGTACCAAGCCATACACCTGACAAGTAATGATTAGCTTCAAAATGAAGGTCAGACGTTATGGCGCCGACGGTCCTAGATTCATCTTGCGAAGTTGTAGCGACATTCGTGTTATGAATACTTATTACCGTCTATTATCGATTATTGGATATCCAAATAGCTTCTCCAAAACGTGGCTCTGATGATGAATGAACGAGAGCGATTTCGTGAAATCGCTGACAACATGCCAATCGCAGTCTTGGAGTTTGACCCAGATTTCACACTCGTATATGGAAATCAGAAGGCTTTGGAGTGGCTCAGAATGCCCAAGTCTCGGCTGTCTGAGAAGATTCCAGTGCATAACCTTGTGGCACCTGAACAAGTTGATCTTGTTTATGAAGGGCTCGAACAGCTGAAAAAAGGCCAGGAACCAACATCGATTAGTCTACGTGTATTGCGCAGTGATGGCGTACAACTTCCCACTCAAGTATACACTGAAAGAATTCTTTCTAACGGCAATCTTGCTGGATTTCTTGTCTATTTGGTAGATATCTCACGCCGAACCGCCGTTGAAGAAAAGCTTCGAGAACGAAGAAATCTGCTTGAATATACTGTAGAGCACTCAAGTTTCAGCGGGATACTAATAGTTGACGACAAATTCACAATCGAGTATGTCAACGATAAACTGACTGATTTGGCTGGCAGAAGACGATCGGACCTGCTGGGACAAGACTTCCGGATGCTCATCCATCCAGATAGCATTGACTTGGTCGCTGAGAGATACAGGAAACGGCAAGCCGGAGAGAGGGTGCCTTCTATTTACGAGTTTGAGATTCTCCGTCCTGATGGATCTTCGCGAAACGTAGCAGTATATGCAAGTACATTGGCTGGCGAGGATGGTTCCGTAAAGACCGTGGCTCAACTCATGGATGTCACTGAGGAAAAGGAGCAAAGGCGTCTCCTAGAAGAAAGTGAAAGACGCTGGAGGCGGCTCGTTGAAACAATGACTGCTGGTCTTGGAATAGATGATGAAAATGGGATAATCACGTACACCAACAAGGCATTGACCGATATGCTCGGATACGAAGAAGACGGACTTGTAGGACTTCCATCACACAAAATCCTTCACGGCACAACGGACGAACAACAGATTGAGCGAATAGTTGCGAGACGTTCGGGAAAGGTCGAGCAATATGAGACAAGGCTCGTGACGAAATCCGGAGGGTATATTCCTGCAGTGGTTTCAGCAACCCCAATTTTCAACATTGAAGAGAAATATATTGGCAGTTTTGCAATCTTCAGTAATGTCTCAGACTTGAAAGCAGCAGAGGATGAAGTGCGATTTCTACTGGACCTTCTTCTTCACGATATTGGAAACCAGCTTCAACTGATTTTGGCCGGAGGAGATATGATCTCTAAAGAAGCAGAACCTGTGGACACGCAAAAAGCGAAGCAATACATCTTGGATGGAGCCAGCAGATGTATTGAACTAATCACAAAAGTGCGAAAGTCTGATGAGGCAAAGGCCGAACCATTATCGCTGATTGATTTATCACCAGTTCTCAAACACGAAATAGATCTTCTTCGAAGCCAATACAATGTAAAGATGGAGATTATGAGAATTCCTGACAGTGTGCTTGTATATGCGGACGGCGCTCTTTCACAACTCATTTGGAATATTATGGAGAACGCAGTCAAGCATAATCCAAATGAAGAGAAGACCATTTGGATTGCCGGTCATATGAAGGAAGATACCTTTCTTCTTGCTTTCGCAGATGATGGCCCTGGTTTAAACAGAAGTAAAAAGGATGGCCTTTTTGATATGGCTCGTCGTTTTGGCGGCGTTGGCCTTCACCTCGTCCGTAGGTTAGCTGAGAAATACAATGCAAAGCTTAAGGTTCAGGACCGTGTTAAAGGAAAGCCCTCACAGGGGCTCAAGGTCAGCGTCGAGTTTATGCTGGCTTTGGAAGGCAACACTACTGTACCGTAATCATTATGTCAAGGTAGTCACGTCGTTCTCGCTGTTGTGATACTCTGATGGCATCCAATTTGTCTGCCCTAATCAAGAACGGCTATGTACTAACCTTGGACCCGAAGCGCCGCATAATCGACAGCGGATCGATATTCATAGAAGATGGCAAAGTCAAAGAAGTTGGCAAAACAGGCGAGCTTCAAAATCCGAAGGCGGATAGAATCATTGATGCCAAAGGCATGATTGTAATGCCTGGGTTAATTGATACGCACGTCCATCTCTCCCAGGCACTCATCAGGGGTTGTGCTGATGATGTATCTCTTGTTGATTGGCTTAAGAGATACGTCTGGGTTTTACAGGGCAACTTTGAGGGCGAAGATGGCAGAGTTTCAGCGGAACTCTGTATGGCTGAAATGATACGTACAGGCACTACATCGTATATTGATTGCATGATTCATACTAGATATGGATTTGACAATATCGCGAAATCAGTAGAGGAAGTAGGAATGCGAGCCGCTCTGTCAAAGATAATTATGGACTCGACAGGCTATGCAGACAGCCCTGACATCATGTATCCTGGCATGGTTGAGGAACGCGATGCCTGCCTGCTCGAAACGGATCAAATGCACAAGAAATGGCATGGCAAGGCTGACGGAAGGATTGAAGTATGGTATGGTCTTCGTTCTTTGGGAGCAGTTACTCCTGATCTCTTTCAGGAGGTTGTGAGGCTTGCTAGAGAAAAGAAGACACGCATGACCATGCATCTAGGTGAAGTAGTTAATGACGTTCGATATGTGAGGCATAATTTCAACCAAAGCTTGACCGAATTTGCCGAGGCCATGGGATTGCTAACACCCGACATGGTGTTTGCTCATGGAATTCATTTTGATGACAAGGACCTTGAACGATTGGCAAGGTACAAGGCTAATGTATCTCACTGTCCCTCAAGTAACATGAAATTAGCCTCAGGATTTGCACGAGTGCCTGAGATGCTGAAGATGGGCGTGCCAGTTTCACTGGGTTGTGATGGTGGGCCGAGTAACAACACCTACGACATGGTCCGGGAAATGAGACTTGCCGCATTGATTCACAAGGCAAAAGCCGATGACCCGCTGGTAGTTCCTGCGGAAACTGTTATTGAGATGGCTACTCTGGGGGGAGCTGTGGCAATGGGCATAGATGACAAAGTCGGCTCTCTTGAACCTGGAAAAATGGCTGACATTATCTTGATCAATATGCGTGACCTTAGTTTCACACCGAATTCAAATCCAGTATCGAACCTCGTCTATGCGGGAAGTGGCTATGCGGTTGATACAGTCATGGTTAATGGTCGTCTTCTGATGCAGAATAAGAAGCTACTAACTCTGGAGGAGGACCAAGTGATGGAGCGTGCTGTAAATCACAGTCATGCGCTCCTCGAACGAGCAGGCATTGAAATAGACCCCAAGTGGCCTCTAGAATGAATTCAGTCATTATGCTATGATTGCTTCTCGTTCGAACAACTTGGCTCCGATTATCAAGAATACAACAGTGAAGGTCATCATGTAGGCTACATTGACGAAGAGACTCGCCGTTGTGGCACCTCCTACAAGCACCCCATTCAGGAAAAGAACCGCATGACTGAATGGAATCGCTAGCACAAAGAGTCCAAAGAGACCTCCGTATTGCAAAATACTCCCCGTGAAGCCAAGTATCCCAATCACCATTGTGGGTATTAGAAGTATGAGATTATTGATGGATTCTGCTGAAGCTTGGTCTTTAGCAAGACAAGAGATTACTATGCCAATAGCTATTGCTGTAAATAAAACCAGCAACTGACAGAAGAATATGAGGGGTATGGTTCCTACATCCACACTATAGAATGCTATGGCATTTTCAGCACCTATTGCACCATAGGCACGAATAACGACGAGCCAGTTGTACATTAATATGCCCACAACCGTGAATGCAGAATAGATCATGGTTAGGAGAAGTCCTGCAATCAGCTTCGCTGCCAATATCCTAAGACGACTCATGGGGACGACAAGAAGCGCCTCCAGAGTATGCATTTCTCTCTCACCTGCAAAAGACTTGCCCACATAGGGGCTCGGTGCAAGGACTGAAGTCAGCATTACGAGGAAAATGGCGAGCTGATGCCCGTAGTTCGCTTGAGGCGCCACAGTCTTGGACTGTATTAGCACAAGTCTGTTGATTATGAAGCTGTTCACCAATCCTGCAATTCGATTGCTTACCCTATTTGCAGCCGCCTGTGCTCTGAAGCTTGCAGCGTTATATGTCACGTCAACGGTGCTTATTGTAGTATCCAGCAACTCCTGCGTAAAATTCGTAGGTATATAGATCCAAACCGAGACAGTGATGTTCTCGGTCATTTGAATGCCTTCAAGCTGCGTGATATTGATGAGGTCTCTTATCAACAGAGTATCTCTTGATCCACTCAGATTCTCCCAAATGAGATCGCCCCAGAGGCCTGTGTCATCGTTAGTTATGTAGACGGTTTCTGGTTCCACTGTGGTCTGTGCGTATATGAATCCAAGAAAAGCCCCCTGAAACATCCATGCAAACAAGGGGCTAATGATGAAACCAACTAGAAGCCACCTAGATCGAAGAACGGACTTCACTTCCTTTCTGAGAAGCCACATCATTTTCGGGTCAATTCTCGTACGTCTTCGTTGGTTCTTCATCAGTCATTACCCACATCCTTTATGCAATTCAATCTTGACCGTAAACACCCTCTCCTGTTACTAATCCCGTAAATAACTCCTCAAGATTTGCTGCCTTGAACTCTTCCTCAAGTTTGTTGGGTTCACCTGTTGCAACAAGATTGCCATTGTTAAGGATTCCAACTCGGTTACACAACTCTTCAACTTCGTGCAAATCATGCGTTGTGAGAATCACTGTTAGTTGATTATCAGCACTGAGTTTCTTCAGCATATTCCTCACAAGACGTGCCCCTATAGTGTCAATTCCGGTTGTTGGCTCATCCATGAAGACTATCTCTGGTTCGATAATCAGGGCACGAGCAACCAGAACCTTTCTCTTCATACCTCCACTGAATCCTCTAACTTGATAATGCTCCTTTTCCCTTAGTCCAACAAGGTCGAGCAAGCTATCAGCTCTCTCTTGCAGTTCTTCCTCAGGGATTCCATAGAGGCCGCCATAATAGACCAAGTTCTCACGAGCAGTCAATCGTTCATATATCCCAGCTTCCTGGGGTAATAGTGCTACTCGTGGACGTATATTATCAATATCCTCTACTACATTATGTCCTAGGACCCACGCCCGCCCTTCTGTTGGT
>JBHLND010000093.1:0-8963 GCA_048937485.1 Promethearchaeota archaeon | reverse complement strand
CATTGTCGGGTTCAGCGCTATCAGCTGCATAAAGGGCGATGCATTCATCTTCGAAGGTTTTGAATCGCTCACCAAAGAGTTCCTCGAAATGCGCTGCCCCATAATTCCTTTCATCATGATTGCCAGGGATGAATACTGTGGGAATAGAAAGCCCTTCAACTATATTGTGGAAAGATTCGTACTCTTCGCGCAATCCCTCGCCTGTAAGGTCCCCAGTAATGAGAAGAAGAGGTGACGTAACATGCGGCCCACGTTTCTCGATGCTGTCAATAATTTCACGAAACTCATCCAAGGATACACCATATTCTCCAATGTGGATATCGCTCAAGTGAAAGATAGTTTTGATTGTCTTACGCATTCAACGGACCCCTCCTGATACACATGCCGAGTGGCATGCTGAATGACATGCTGAGTGGCAAACGCAAGCCGAATGGCATGCTGAATGACATGCCGAGTGACAAGCATCATGCGAAACACAGGCTGAATGACAAGCATCATGTGACACGCAACGGCTTGTTTCCTCGAGAATTGGTTTCAGCGGCTCACGGATAATGTTGCCAACCCCTTCTAAGACTCCGCCTATAGTTTCTGCAACGTTCGAAATAATCTGTCCTGTTGTTGTGGCGACATCGCCAACCACACGACCAACATCACTGACAGCATGACCTGTGGCTTCGGCCATTTGACCAAACCAATCGGGAATCTCAGGCGGAGCTAACGATCCACCTGGCGGACGAAATGCTCTGCCAATCTCACGGTCATGGTGAGGATGCATGTACAACCAATACCACGCCCAACCGTGGTCATAGTGCGTTCGGTTGAAGTAGTAATCAGTCCGACCATCTAGTGTTGGATTAGACTCAAGTTCATCCCATGCCCCATCCACCATCTCATCATGATGTGCCTTTGTTGCCTCGAAATCAGCGTCCCAAGACTTCTCCTGAACTCTCTGTGATATCTCCTCAATCATATCATCAATCTTGTCGGAATCTAGCTTATTCTTCTTAATGGCTTCCAAGAAAAGCTCTTCATAGTATGTCAATTCCTCAAACTTGAGGCCAGTGACTGAAAGCCGAAGAGGCTCTGAAGAGATAACACGAACAGCACCCTTTCGCACGCATGACATCAATATCATAGTGACTATCTTCTTTCGACTAGTGTTCACGAAGAAGGAAGATTCTACGGGGTCGAGGTCTGCTACTGTTCCAGCCTCTCCGAATGTCTGAATTGAAATCTCAGGACTCTGATAGACACGTGTTGTATCATCGCCGTCCCACGTTGCCCCATAGCGTCTGGTGACACGCTTGTATCCAAAGTAGAGAAATGAAATCGCAATGATGCCACCAAAGCCCAGAATTATCATGCTGGGTGGAAGAAGAGGAGGAATTGACTCTCTCACATAGACATTTACTGTGAAGGTGCGCCATTCGGATGTATTGAGATTTGATGCTGAGATCTGAAAGGTGACCGGAAGTACTGCAGGGACATTCGCGGGGATGAAGAAGTAACTCAAGTAGGAGGACTCTCCTCCATCCAATTCGCCAAGGTACGTTTCAGCCTGGCCGTACGTCAGCGTAAGATTCTCCGCATATGCCATGTTCACGGTTACGTCGTCAAGTGGCGCATCGCCAAAGTTGTAGACATAAAACCAAATTTCAAACTCCTGATTGGCATCTGCGTTAATTGTTGTAATGGCATCATAATCCAAAGCTCCAGGCTGCAAATGAGGGGCATAGAAGCTCCAATTTGTGTAGTGGAAGACTCTGAAGTGGTCATATGGGTCAAGATTGTTGTAGGCGAGACTGACACTGAAATTTCGAGGCGTTGCAGTTGGGTCTGAGGGGTACGCCAGCAGATTATTCTCAGTAAAACTATGCTGATTGGAACTACTATCCCAAATGCTCTGCCGGTAGTCCTCGATATAGCCAGCGTATTCAGCGCCTTCAGGTGTAATGCCACCTCCACCTTCAATCCATGCAGGGTCCATCACTATGGGATATACAACTCTCACCCGTTCATAGTCAATTGCATACTCCCATTGAACAGGAGCCCAGTTGAATACTGCAAGGTCCTCGGTTTTTTCAACAACACGATTTGTACTGAAGTATCCAAAGACAATTGTTACTGTTTCGCCTGTCTGCGTTCTGGGTGTCCAGTCTAAAGCATAGCCGTTAGAAAGAGTTCCGACAATGAGGTTGTATTTGTTCCCATCTACTTCAGCGTAGGCCCGATCAGGATCATAAATGGTATTCTCTTGGATTCCAGCCAAATCAAAACCACCTAATGACTCCTCCACAACGGTAATGGTTATCCAATAGGTAACATTGAGTCGGCCATTTGGAAGAACAACAACTTCCACTTCTATACTATCCCAATTCACTACAATAGCTTGAGGCGTGATTGTGGAGGTACCGTGCATAGGAAAAATGGCAAGCAGAAGAATTGCAACTATGAAGACATGGGTCCACCTTGGTTTCACTGGACTATCCCTCCAAGTAATCCAAAGATGTTTCCTTCACCAAGCTTTGCATTCGCTCCAAAAGCTCCTTTATTCTCCACGCCTCGCTCGAATCACATCAGCCTGTGCAATTGTGAGATTTGATAGGTCAGCCTTAGCTGCAGCCCATTCAATAAGGTCTGGAAACTCCTGTATCATTCCACTCCAAATCAAATGATACACGCGCTTTAGAATGACAGTTGAATCGGATTCCTTTCCGACGTATTCGAAAAATGCTTTTACAGTTGCAGGAGTCTGACCAGACATATCCTCTGGAATCTCCGTTCCAAACCCCGCAAATGCTACATCCATTTCACGTAGTACATCCATTCTTTCACGAATTCCTGCGGCTATGACAGGAAGGTCGATGTCGAAAGCACTGAAATTCATAACTAGTTTCTTCTTGGAGATCTGCCCGTAGGGCAGACTGACTTCACCTGAGCTCATACCGGACTCTCCTTGTAACTTGTGTTTATCTCGAGCTTCTTGGCTGATAAGCCTTTCAGCTAGGCGCACACGAATCCTTAAGACTTGAACGGCATCCCCAGAGTAGACAATGTCTGGTCCACGTTACGATTACGAGCTTGAAGAGCTAAGCTGGGTTCCTGCGTTCATTGGAGAAGTACAGGATTTCTTCTTCGTAAGACCGGAGGATAATCTGCTGATCCTGAGACCAAACAAGATAATGCACCTGAATGAAACCGCCCTAATCATGCTGAAGATGCTTCTTGACGGAAATGCCCCTGAGGAAGTTGTGGAATTCGTTGCCAGTGATTTTGGAGCTGATAAGCAAGTAGTAGTCAACGACTTGGCTGCTTTTGCTGATGATTTGAGAAACATGACTATGGGAAATCAAAACATCTACAGCTACAAGACCGCCAAGATTGTCCCGTTTGGTGTCGGGGAGATCAAATATCCGGTACTAAGTGAGATTGCTTTAACCTATCGCTGCAACAACAAATGCCGATTCTGCTATGCGTTTTCGCCGTATCGCGAATCAGGAGAAATGACAGACGAAGAGGTCAAGCACGTCATCGACATCATTGTGGATGATGCTCACGTTCCAAGTCTTTCATTCACTGGAGGAGAGCCAACTCTAAGAGAGGACCTCTTCGAGCTAATAGCATATGCCAGAGAGAGAGGGCTTCGCGTTAATCTGATCACTAATGGAGTGAAGTGCTCTGATCCAGAATTTGTTGAAAAGCTAGTGAAGGCCGGGCTGAACAGTGCCCAAGTCTCAATTGAAGGACCAGACCCAGAGAGTCATGACTACATTACAGGGATTCCAGGGTCCTTCGACAAAACTGTAAAGGGAATAAGGAATCTGAGAGAAACCAACATCTATACGCACTGCAACACAACCATTTGCAAACCTAACGTCGATAGGCTAGAGGAACTTGTCGACTTTCATGCTGATGAATTGAAACTAACTTATTTCAGCATGAACATGGTGATCTACACCGGAACAGCTGCAAAACTTCAAGATGAGATTCAGGTGAGCTACAAAGAGATTGGGGATATTGTCCGGCGAGTCAAGAGACGCGCAAATAAGAAGGGGGTCCAGTTTGTTTGGTATGCACCAACGCCTGTGTGTCTGTTCAATCCCATTGCACATGGTCTTGGGGCAAAGAGCTGCGCTTGTTGTGACGGACTCCTCTCAGTTGATGCCGAGGGAGGTCTCTTGCCATGCTCAAGCTTCAGCGAGCCGGTTGGTAGCCTCCTGAAAGAGGGATTTCAAACTTCATGGTACAACCGAGCTTCGAAGTTCTGGCGAGCTAAGGATTTTGCGCCGGAAGGATGCAAAGCCTGTAAGCATTTTGACTACTGTTTCGGTGCCTGTCCATTGTATTGGGATGTCCATGGATTTGAAGAAATCAAGGAGTTCTGGCCTGAGAAGAGTCGAGTCGGTGAAAGGGTAGATGCACTGAGACTCGGGCTGAGAAGAAGAATTCGAGGCGACCAACGCGGCATTACATAGGGTTGGCTTGGAGATTGGACAGCATATGAATTGTTTATCAAGGTCATGGCTAAGCCAGACCATTTTGAGCGCTTCTATGTAGTTCGGGCTCTTGCAGGCCCAAATGATCATCGTGCCCTCAACCTAATTCGAAGCGCTCTAAACGATAACAACAGGATGGTAGGGGACGTTGCCTAACGAGTATTAGGAGCATCGAATGAAACATGACCCTTTTCAGGCAGAAGGACTTCACTCAGAGTCATGCATATGCAGGATTTGATGACTCCAGCCGTTGTTGTGGATCAGGATAGACTTACTAGCAATATCGAGAAAATGGCTGCAAAAGCAAAGGAGAACAATGTCGCCCTGCGGCCGCATATCAAAACCCACAAATGCCTTGAGATTGCTGGCCTTCAGGCAAGTGCAGGCGCCAAAGGTATCACTGTGGCCACCATTGGAGAGGCTCTAGATTTCGCTGATGGTGGATTCGATGATATCACACTGGCGGCACCATTGGTACATGACAAGTTTCCATCCGTCTCCAGCCTGTCGCAACGTGTTAATCTGAAAATCCTGGTAGATCATCCGTGGACAGTTGAGAGTCTGCAAGCCTACGCAAAGATTGAGAGAATTGATCTGAACGTGCTATTGAAAGTGGACTGCAACTATGGCCGCAGTGGAGTATCACCGGACAAGCCCAACGCCGTTAGACCGGCAAGAGAGATTCTTGAGGCCAGTAATTTGGAATTTGCGGGCATTCTTACACATGCTGGGCATTCCTATGGAGCTCGCTCTCCAGACGAGGTACGCAAAGTGGCAGTGGAAGAGCAAGAACTGATGCTTCGGTTTGCTGACACGCTGAGAAAGGAGAGTCAAGACCTTGACCCTGAAACTGTCAGTATTGGGTCAACTCCAACCATGCTGCTAGCCGAAGATATCAGAGAAGGCATTACTGAGATTAGGCCAGGGAGTTATGTCTTCTGTGACTATACACAAGTTGCACTTGGGGTCTGCAAAGCAACGGATTGTGCACTCACTGTTGTATCGAGCGTGAGAAGCGCTTTTGAGGACAGGATAGTAGTAGACGCAGGAGCTACTGCTCTGTCCTTGGATCCAGGGCCGGCTCATCTAGAACCCAATTGCGGTTTTGGCAAGATAATCACCGATTATTGGGAAGGCACTATTGATTCGAGTTCAATTTCATCTCTGTCCCAAGAACATGGCAAGGCAATATTTAGAGGAGAAACTGCTTTGCGAAACGCGTTGCCAGGAAATCGCATAAGAATAATCCCCAATCACTCTTGTCTAACTGCAAATCTCTCTGATGACTATTACGTTGCATCGGGAGAGGACATCATAGATGTGTGGCCGGTCATGCGACGGCGTTTCACTACTTGATGCTAGAGGTCCAATCTATTCACAATATTGTGGCCGCAGTAGGGACAGTATTCTTCCTCACCAGGAAGTACTGGCTCTGGGAGTTTGCCTGCACAATTGGGGCAGGCAGTCACTGCCCTAGGGAGTTGCTCAACTGCTTCTGCAGTATAGACAACCCTAGAGTTCTTATCCACAGTACCTCTGAATCTTCCCTTCTCGGACAGCTTCCTTAACGCCTCAACGATTTGGTCATCGTTCGCGTTTGTCACCTTAGAAATCTGGTCAAACTTCATTCTTCGCTGAGCATGAAGTAGATGAAGAAGACTCTCTTCTAATGATACTGCTGATGGGCTCACAATCTCATTCTTAGACCGGTCGAGATAGACCAATGGTAATCGTCGTCGGGAGAGTTTCTCTGCAGCATCTGCCACATCCTCCTGTTCAACGCCAAGCTTCTTGGCAGCTGCACCAACACCGATTCTCCCCTCATGTTGTACGAGCGGAATGAGTTGCCCGGACACATCACCAATCCTTGCCTCACGAGTTCCTTTGACAATAAGCCAAAGTCCGATGGCAAGCTCAGGCAGACCAAGAATGGCCCATGCTACAATACCCGAAGTTATGAGTGTGCCAGTATCGCCGCCAACCCCAAGCGTTGCTTGGTAGACAATGTACGTCATTGCAGCACATACGGACACCAAAACTACTCCTAGAAATTGAGCAAGACGCGGATTCAATGTGATCTCCCTCTAGTTTCCTTGATAATCAATGCTCAATTTAAGGTTCTGCACTTCAACACAGCAAAGGGATTACATCCGAACCACAGTTTTAAGGAGACTGAACTTAACAAAAATCAATCCGAGATGGGTTGACGACAGAATTCTTTAATAAGAGAGGACGTATGTCAACCGGTACAAGACCCTGAAAGGACGTGTAAAAGACCGTGACGATAGACCGCGAGGGAGCAACTTCTGCTATCATCTTGCACTTTACTGAGGGGAAGCCAGTTGAGTTTCCAGCCGAGTTTGTGGCGGACATTGGGGAAAAGGCAGCATTGACGGTACTTCACCACAAGGACCGTGTGATGAAAATCTTCCCAGTCAGCAGCGACGACATCTACCTGCTTCGTATCGAGATCAGCGACCTCTCGAGAAACTTCCTGAAGCAGTTGAACTTCGCTTTCAATGATGCCAAGCTCAGTGACATCATTTTCACCACGGGTGTTTGTCTCAGGGGCGAGAAATGCTACTACGAATGTTACTTCGTACCCGACCAGCTTGTCGTGACTCTCAAGGAACTCGAGGACAGTCTTAAGAAGATCCCTGGAGTTTCAAGAGTGGTTCTTCGCAAGGTGGATTAGTAGCTTACGCTCATATTAGAAGTTGGACCCTCTACAAAGGACGGAAAATGAGCTTCCTACCCAAATGCAAATAGAGTGCATTCCGTGCGGCTCCAACCATCACATTGGTGCTACACTGGGCAGTTTCGGAGTACACTCTACTTTCTCTTTCTTTGATCTCCAATAAACAGCCCATCTACCACCATCGGTTCTGGTGAGATGTACGTCACAAGTAACTATCAATGCTCGTTGCAGAAGAAGAGCATCATAGACGTTGTCAAGAACACGGTCAAGTCTGTATATCTTGCCGTTGACAACAACCCATTTGTCCACTTGGCTCTTCATACTCACTAATCTTGATTCTGCCTTTTAACGCCATGATGGGAGTTTGATACAGCCAATTGAGGTTTCATGGAAAATAACTAGTACTATTCGGCAATCGAAAACGCGCAGCAGTGATGGTTAGTCTAGTACTCTGCGGTAGCCTTGGCTGTAGTCATGTTCGCCATGATTTGCTAAATTCCCGGGAGTATACTCTTCCAGAAAAACACTGACAATATGATCCAAATCACGATTTACTTCGTATCTCTTGAATGCGGCAAGGATGTTCCCAATATCTCTCCTCAGAAGTGACTCGACTCGATTCATATCCGCCCAAGGGCCAACATAGTAAGCCTGCGGCACATCAATTATCCAGGATTGCTCTCTCCACCAGAGAATGTTATACCCGCCAAGGTCCCCATGTACATAATGCGCCGACCGATACAGAAGGAGATAGTCATCCAAGATGGAATCTAGGACCTGACCGGGGTCGGTAAGCGCTACATCTTTCAACTGAGGTGCAGCAATCTGCCCATCGCCAATGAACCGCATTGTTAGATAGTTCCCAACTCGGCCAATTGGAGTTGGAACCGAAACTCCTGCTTTGAAAGCTGTGCCCAGGATGTCGAACTCCTTGGCAGCGAGTGCTTCCATTTTACCGGGAGCGAAGAAGCCCTTCTTCTTGCTTGTCTGAGAGGTCTGCCAAAGGCGGTATGCCTTCAAGACTATTGGATGTTCCTTCCACAAGGCAAGGTAGAGTGAAGCTTCCTTTCCAGCTCCCATCTGGAAGAGAACATCCGTAGCCAGTCCGTAGTTAATGGCGTCGTTTCGAACCTCTTTGAGCGTAACTTCGTGAATAGGTACGGTTCGTCCGCGCCTCTCTCCCCTCTGAAGATCACGCTTAGTAGAGAGAGCGCTCTTCTTCTTTGGATTGAATTTCTCTACAACTCCTGCTGACAGTCTTGTACACCTCCAAGTTCAGTAATCACTTCATAGAAGCTCGATACCTTCAGCGGCCAATTCTCTGTAGTTCTTCAGGTTTTCAGGAACATACTCCTTAAGGAAAACATCCAAGACATGTTCTGCGTCTCGATAGATATCATAGCTCTCGAAGTAGGAAAGCACATTCTGAATGTCTCTCAGAAGCAATCTTTCAACTTGTAGCATGTTCGACCACTTGTTGACTTTGACTGCCTGAGGAACATCGATAATCCAGGGACAATCCTGCCACCAGAGTATGTTATACTTGCTAAGGTCTCCATGAACATACTGAGCTTTGCTATACATCAAGAGGTAATCATCTAGAATCTGATTCAGGACCTTCTCGGGATTCCCAAGCTGAACATCTTTCAGTTGAGGTGCAGGTTGAGTTTCATCACCGATGAATCTCATTGTTAAGTAGTTTCCAACTCGACCAATGGGAGTGGGAACATGAACCCCTGCTCTGAAGCAATTCATGAGGAAGTCATACT
>JBHLND010000092.1:5123-9092 GCA_048937485.1 Promethearchaeota archaeon | reverse complement strand
GACTCCAGATATCCGTTATCTCCGGTATAGTTCACCATATCTCCTGTCCACCCGTCTAGAACAGGGTCATCAAAATTATCTTCCCAGACTATGGCAGCAGAAATATGGAGTGGTAGAAATGCCAGACTTAGAAACAGAACACATGCAACACAACTGGTTGCTATTGATAGAGTGACTGGTTTCCTGAGTTTCGCAATGATCAATTTTCTATTCTCCCAACGCGTAAGCATTCATTGTAAATGCATCTGATTGTTTCCAATACATAATAAATAAATATTACGAATTGTTATTATATTACAAAGCAAAATTTGAAATATGATTGCTTATTGTGAGAAAGGACGGTTGGAGATGAGACAAGCAATACGTAAGTTCTATAAGTGGAATTAGACGTGGCCCACATGTAAGGGGTAGAGATCAAGAATGGGGTCAAAAGAACGCAACCATGAGGAATCAAGTCTTAGAAAACAGATTCTCAAAGATCTCTCAGTTGGCGAGATTGATGCCAAAAGAGAGATTTCAGTCATGACTCGATTGAGCACGCAGCAAGTGGAGTTACTGGATGCACTTGTCAAACTGGAGCTGTTTAAGAGCAGGTCAGAGGCTGTTGCGGCGCTAGTCATGAAGTCCATGGTTGCAGAGCTGGATCTGTTCAAGCAGCTAAAGGAACAAGCTGATAAACTAGACGAACTTCAAGAAACTGTCAAGGGCCTAGCAACCAAAGCCCTGAGAGAGTAGTCTGACTGGTGGCATCATGCTAGGATGAAGCAAAAACACTAAGCTTTAATCTTTGTAACCGCTTGTGCTTAGTTCGAGCGGGAGCCGGAAAGGAGATGAAGCCTCTAGGAACTATAACGAATTGCTTTCCATTCCTAGAGGACGAAATCTCGAGTGAACTTGAATCGCTAATGGGGGAGGCACTCAATTACGCTGATTTCTTGGATCGAGTTGTCAAGCACATCCTGGAGAATGAATCGCCTCCAATGATGGTATTTTATGCTATTTCACAACTCCACGAAAAGGAGTGGTCTAAATACCTTGAATCAGTTCTGGAAAGATACCAAAACCACAGGCTCCTTCAGCCCTTCATAATGATGGACAAGCTTTCCTTAGACGAGGCTACAACAACAGATGTGCTCGAATCAGCTAACCTCGTCCTACGGACTGCATCCAATTTGTGGATTCAATTTGAAATGCATTATCTCCGATTTCTTTGTGCATCAACTTATTCCCTTGGAAGTGCATTGGAAGAAGAGGCTCTGGATAGGCTTCAGAGTCTGATTGATTCCGAACCAAAGATGGAATTTCTTCAACCAAGAGTAGTCATTGAAAAAGCTTCTAGACTGCTTCTGGCAGGGAAGGTTTCTGATGCCATAAGACTCAATGAACTTGGAATAGCCCAGGCTCAGTCATTTGACGATATCTACCTTTTATCTTACGCCTATGCTAGACAGGCATATTGTTTGAGGCATTTTGACAGTGCAAAAGCTCTTGAAATGCTTGATAGGGTCAAGGAAATCTGGAATACACTTGGATTTGATGCTGAGGAACACTGGGGCTATTGCAATATTCGACATTCTGTTCACAACCCTCGAGGAGAGTTTGATCTTTCGCTTCAATACCTTCAAAGAGCCATCAAGATCCGAGAGGCTCATAGAACGCACACTAGTCTTCGTGCGCTCCCTCTCAATATGACATATGTATACGCTGAACTAGAAGATGGCGAGAATGCGCTCGAATGGGCAAAGATGGCTATGGCCAATCCTCAATTTATGAGTGGTGAGCCAGGAAATATGGCATTGGCCTTGATACGATTAGCAAGGGCTTTTGCGCTGCTTGGCGACATTGAGCAGGCTGAGAAGTATCTGGAAAAGAGCGAAACTGAATCTCTGAAGGTTGGTATAGATAGAAATATTGCCGAGAACTATATCGTAACTGGACACATCGAGAGAGCCAAGGGAGAACTTGAATCAGCAATGTTTCATTTCGAAAGAGGGCTTGAAATAGCAGAGCAAGTAAACCATCAAAACCGAATCAATTCCTGTCTAATCGGTTTAGTAAAGACGGAAATTGACTTACTCGAAGTGGATGAAACCAGTGCATTACTCAATACGTCGGGACCATGGATGCGGCTGTTGCAATCTGAAGTTGAGAGAAAGGAGCTTCCGGGAATCCGTGGAGTCCTGTTATTATTGAAGGCCGAGCTTCGTCTGAAACAGGGAAGAATGGAGGAAGCCGGTAGTTTGCTGGAGGATATTAGGAGTCTTGCAGAGAATCCGGGTTTGGGATATCTGGGTCGAAAGGCAGAGAAATTGCAGTCTATAATTGAATTAGAAGCACTGAATAGAAAAAAGAGAGTTAAGAGCTCCTTCTGAGGGAGCTCCAAAGTAGAAGCTATCTCTCAGCTTGAACTCTCTTTATTTCCTCGATTATTGCGGGGACCACCTCAAAGAGATCGCCTACAATTCCGAAGTCAGCCAGCTCAAAGATTGGCGCTTCGGGGTCCTTGTTAATAGCCACAATTACATCACTGCTTGACATTCCTGCGCAATGCTGAATTGCCCCAGAGATGCCAAGAGCAAAGTAGAGTTGTGGCGAAACAGTTCGGCCGGACTGACCAACCTGCTGAGTTGGTGGCAACCATCCAGCATCAACAATTGGGCGAGACCCACCTACAGCAGCATCCAAAAGCTCAGCTAGTTGGCTGGGCAATTCGAGATTCGCAGGCTCCTTGATTCCACGTCCGCTGCAGACGATGATATCAGCCTCCTCAACAGAACGCATGCCTTCTAATACTTCTTTGACACGGTCCAGCACTCTTGTTCTGACTTGGTTGGCGGCAACCTTCACCTCAACCTTCTCAATCTCACCAGTTCGAGATGTGTCTGGCTCACTAGGCTTGAACACGTTCGGTCGTACAGTTGCCATCTGGGGTCTTGTATAGGGACAGAGAATCTCCGCCATGATATTGCCACCAAAAGCGGGTCGAGTCTGAACAAGTTGACGTTCATCATCAATGTCCAATCCAGTGCAGTCCGCAGTGAGTCCAAGTGCCATCCTTGCGGCCACACGTGGAGCAAGATCGCGACCGTTGCCAGTGGCACCATACAGAACAATTGATGGCTTGCGCGGAGCAATCAGTGTTGTCATAGCAATATTGTATGCATCAGTGGTGTAGCGCTCGAAGATTTTGTCGTCGACAACGAGAACTTTGTCAGCCCCCTGGTGAATTAGCGAATCAGCAAGACTCTCAACCTCATGACCAATTAGAACTGCCACTACCTTCTCGCCAAGTTTTTCGGCAAGCTCGCGTGCTTTTGTGATTAGTTCGAAAGCCACACCTCGTAGCCTTCCCTCTCCGGTTTCACACCAAACCCAGATGTCTTTGTACTCGGCAATCTTCGCCTTATCAACAGCCTTGCGTTCGATGTGGATTGCATCCTCGGGACAGATCTCCTCGCAAGAGCCGCAGAGGACACATAGGTCGAAGTCAAACTTCACTTTGTCACCATCTTTTTCAATGGCAGCAAAGTTACACACCTTGGGGCACAGCATGCATCCTGTGCACTTCTCTTTGTCATATAGGAGACCCATGTTTAGATCGCCCCCTTCTTTGCAAGGAACTCCACCAGCTGCTTGGCAGCTTCCTTGGCGTCAACTTCCTCAAGCTTGATTCCACCAGCCTTCTTCACCGGCGGGAACACCTTTCTCACTGTGGTTGGAGACCCCTTCAAACCGAGCTCGTCCTCAGGCACACCCAAGGTAGCTGCATCAATCTCTGTGAGGGGTTTCTTCTTGGCTTTCATTATGCCCATGATGTTGGGTAATCTTGGTTCATTGAGTCCCTTTGTAGCAGTAATGAGAACAGGCATCCGAGCTTTCACGACCTCATAACCGTCATCAGTTTCTCTATGAACGATGACATGTTTGCCACCTTCATCAATCTCAAGATGGCGAGCATAGCATATCTGG
>JBHLND010000092.1:0-5113 GCA_048937485.1 Promethearchaeota archaeon | reverse complement strand
TGCCAAGTAGTTCTGCAATCTCAGGACCCACTTGAGCCGTGTCCCCATCAATCGCCTGTTTTCCACAGATGATGATGTCATACTCCATCTTCTTAATCTGCTGAGCAAGAGTGAAAGCTGTTGCCCAAGTATCAGCTCCCGCAAAGATGCGGTCGGTCATGAGAATGGCTTCGTCACCGCCCATGGCCAATGCCTTCCAAAGAGCCTCTTTGGCCTGTGGTGGCCCCATGGTTATGATGGTCACCTCGCCACCATGAGCCTCTTTCAATCGGATGGCAGCTTCCACGGCGAGTTCGCAAAAAGGATTCAATATGCTTGGAACACCGTCTCGAATCAGAGTGCCAGTTTCCTCATTCACCTTAACATCTGCAACTTCAGGAACCTGCTTTACTGGAACTATAATCTTAATCACAAACACCTCACGTTCGGCGGTTTTTCGTTGCCCGGGGAATAACTAGGCCGTTATAAGGCATACGCAGGGGGAAGGACCATTTAGAGGATTGTAATCACTGACTGGCACGAGGCGCTATTATTGGAGAAGCTCGGCATCTATATATGTCTGGAAAGCACTATGGTATCCATCCACAAGGATGGAATGCAAAATGAGTAAAGGTATCGCACTACTTGGATTAATCCTTATAATCGTGGGGATTCTGCCACTGCTGTTCCCCTATATTGGATTTGAACAGTACGCTGCTTACTTCGATCTAGGTTTCTATAGTATAGACCTAGCAGGATTCATATTCACAGAGTTGATGCTAATTCTGCTCGGATTAGGTGTCGTATTGCTCATAATTGGGGCAGTGAAATAGTCATCAGGGAAGCTGGCGACAAAGCATCGGATTCCTCTTCCCCATAGTTTATTTATTATTTGAATAGCCAGCAAAAGGAGCAGTGTTCTGATTGTCTGACGCGGTTCTCCAAGAATTTGGAGTTTGACTACATCGAATAGCATGGACGCAAGGGGACATGGCCACATGTTGCGCCATTATGCAGCGAAGCTAACAGAACAACGAATATCTCTTACATTAGAAGTCAGGGCACTGTTCCCGGCGAATTCTCGATTTCAATCTCGATTTCCTGGAAGGCATCAACTTTTTATCTAGGATTTGAGCGGAAGGGTCGACCCGTACCAATGGGAGACCTTGAAATGCAGCTAGACTGGATTATTGCCTGGATTTATGCAGCAATTGGGCTCTTGGCCCTCTTTGCCATCGTATTCATCATTGTTAGCGTAATCTCACTTGGGTGGGCGCTAAACTTTGTGGGCGGCAAAAACACAGACTTCGGTTCTACCTTAATTAGTGCAATCTTGATGGGCGTGCTTACAGCGTTCATTCCATGTTTGGGATGTATAATAGCGCTGTATCTTCTTACACTTCGACACAAGATCGGTTGGGGTGGAGCAATAATTGCTTGGCTCCTCTCAATAGTAATAGCGGCAGTCATCTTCATTGTCCTTGTGATCGCATTCTTTGGTGGATTCGCAGCAATTTGGACACTTATTCCCTTCCTGCCCATATAGACAGTGAGCAATAATGGGAGAATCTGAGAGAACCCCCTGCGAGGACATTCTCCTTGATGAGAATCGGGGAAGACTAGTCTTCAACAGGGGGTTGATTCTCCGTCAACCCTTGAGATTCGTCAAAGCGTTGGGGCCTCTACTCCGAGCACACCATCCCTTTTGTTCGCATTATGAAAGCCACCTCTTCTCCCTTGGAGGACGGAAATGGTGCATAGGTTGCTTCTTCAATTCATTATCTTTCTTCTTAGCCCTAGGATTTCTTGTAATCGGATGGTTTGCCATTCCTCTTTCTTTTGACCGCTCTTACCTATTCTGGGGAGGGGCGGCATTCGTCCTGATATCCTTCTTTATAAGTGCCCTCAATCGAAGCGAAAACAGGCACGTAAAAGTTCTTTCCAAACTCATGCTTGGCTCATCATTTGCCTGCATCAGCTGGTCAATAATGCTAGCAGATGGTCTTGAAACCAATCTGGAAGTGAAAATGGGATTCATCTTTTTCCTCTATCTTGTGGTTGTCACAATTCTTGGAATCAAGAGAATTGCTGAGGTCGAGAGAGAATGCGCCGAGTGTGAGTATGAGATGAGATGGAGCAAATGCCCTGGGTTTAGGGATATTCTCTGTCCACTAATTGATGCTAGCTATTTGCGCCCACTGAAGTCAGAAAAACCTGAAGAAGAGGCGTAGTACACCTGCGAGAACAAGGTTTGTTTCTACGCAATCCTTTTATGAGACGTGCTTTGCTAATCGTGTCAGTACCATTAGACTCCATTAGAGGTAGTTTTCGATGGGCAAGGAAAAAATACTTGGCGCACTAATATTCATCTTCGCATTCTTGGTGCTCTTATACTACACATGGGCCTTGGTCTTAGTTCCTAATGGCATCACCGGGCCGGGTATCACAGCTTGGGTGGAAGGGATATTCCCATCGGGCTTCTGGCATGATTTCTTCCTTCCGGATCCGATGTTCCTAGTGATTCTACCAATCTGGGCTGCAGCCGTATTGATAATGGTGATTGCAATGTGGATTGGCTGGACTATGCTTACCACACCAGCACTTGAACCACTCGAGGACTTTGACTTCGACGAGGAAGAGGTTGCAGAGTCGAAGCCCGAAGAGTGAAAATCCGCTAGCACAGTTTCGGATTATTAGGTTGGGCCTTCGGGCCCTCATTCCTAGTTTTAATCTTCAGTTCAGTATTAGCAAACCAGAGAGATTTCTGATTACACCAGATTCAAGGGTGATTCGTTAGTCTGGAATTGGCATATCGGCTGATTCAAAGGCCTTCCATAGGAACCGGATTGTGATCCCAATAAAGACCAGAATTAGGACAAAGGTAAAGAGAACGACTGGAGCTGTTTCACTAGTAAAGGCCCAATATGGAATTACATCGTCTGAATACCCTATGAGCCCTGAAACAACAAGAACGAGTTCGACCGCAACTGTCATCATCATGAGCGTTAGCCCAGCAGCTGCCAGATACTTAGTTCGAACCATCCATGGATGATTCCACCATGACCTCCCATCAGTAGTAGCGCGCTGTTCAAGTTCGTACCAGCCAAGTCCTCCTACTAGGCAGATTATGATGCATAGCAGGTAGAAGGGCAAATGAAGTGCAGGATATTCAAGACCCGTGCTTCCGAAATCTGTGAGATTGTACCAGAATGAGAAGTAGAAGTCCTGGAACAAATAGATGTGATAAGAGGCCTTGCCAACTCTGGCAATGAATCGTGCCAGTCTGTTGGTCGGCGATGACGGCAAATACATGAGCGCTAACAGAAAGAAGAATGCTGCGTATGGATACATGAGGAGCGTGTAGTCGCCCCATATCAGCCGATTGATTACTTCTCCGCTTTCAATTTGAACCCGAAAACCAAGAAAGTGATAGGCTGAGATGTAGACTACGCTAAGGGGGAATGCAATCCACATTAAGCGATTATGCTTGGATTTTATGTCCCATCCATCAGAGAACCAGAGACCAAGCCCGACAGCGGGCAGGTAAAACGGAATAGTGACTCTAATGACGGTCGTTATGAATGCAGCTTCATAGCTTTGGTAGGTGAATGCGGTACCATTCCAGCCCAGAGGGACATTGAAGAACAGAAAGACTCCCAAGAGAATCTCACTTAGAAAACAGAGCAAAACAGTGAGCTTTGGATATCTTATGTAGGCCCAATAAACAAGGGGGAGAACTAATACTGACGTAAAGAGTACTGGAATAAACCAGTTTCCAGGACCACTAAAGGGGAGGAAGAGAAGAAATGAGTAAGCGTCCCATGTGAGCGAATTGAAGTAAAGACCAACAAGATACGATGCTCCATATAGTATCAAGAATGGGCCTACGTATCTTGTGAGTTTCTTGTTGAAATACACTTTTGAGTAGAGTTCCCGTAGTGTTTTTGCCCCACTCCTTTTGAAAGATAATCCCAAATTGAAACCCATGATGATGAGAAAGAAAGGAATGGCGGTTCGTTCCCAGAATGGCCCACCGATGGCATGCTTTAATTCCCATGTTAGGCTATGATCGAGAACAACAAGAGCAATTGCAAAGGCCTTCAAAGCATCGATGGCAAAGTAGTTCTTTTGCTGTGTGGAAACGAGATCCTCTTCCTGCTTTGCAGTCGTGCTTTCCGTCATACGGATTACGCATCCTGATACATAAAAGAAGCATCCGGACTGCGCAACTATGTTCTTTGTATGGCCTCTTGCAGAAGATCGACACCAATTCTATTGAGGCGATCCGCTTCATCCTGAGTTCTTCCTTCTGAAAAGCATCGCCACAAGGGCTCAGTTCCCGAAGGTCGCAGCAATATCCAACCTTCCTCATATAGGAGCTTTACACCATCAAGCGTTGTTCGTTCCTGATTCTTGGTTAGGGCTAACAGCGTATCAAGAATACTCATCTTCTTCTCGGGAGGCACATCCACCTTGTTCTTTGCGCTAAAATAGGAGGGCAGTTCAGACACAAGGTCTGACAGCTTCTTGTTTTCCCGCGACATGATTTCCACAACTTGGGCCGCGGTCATTGCACCATCACGCACAGGCTGATGCGGAGGATAAAACACCCCCCCATTCTCCTCTCCACCCAGCTCTGCTCCTATTTCCTTTAGCTTATGCGAAACATCAACACTGCCAACAATTGTCCACTCAATTTTGGCACCGGCTTTTTTCGCAATATCCTCAATCAAACGTCCACTACTGATGGGAGTTACAAGAGTGGAGTTTGATTTTCGTTGAAGAATCCGTGAGGCAATTATCGCAAAGGATTGGTCACCCCAGAGAACTACTCCATTCTCGTCAACAAAGGTTGCTCGGTCCGCGTCGCCATCATGAGCAATCCCTATGTCAGCGCCTATAGATTTGACAATGGTACTGAGAGCAGAGAGGTTGTCAGGAGTAGGTTCAGGGGGACGACCGGGAAAGAAACCGTCCATTTGTCCATTGAGAGAGATTACCTTGCAGCCCAGGTCTCTCATGAGTACCGGAGTTACCAGAGAACCAACACTATTTCCGCCATCCACTACAACGGTTAGTCTGCGTCCTCTAATTGAGCTAGCGTCCACATTTGATTTGATGGCCTCGAGGTACT
>JBHLND010000091.1:0-9109 GCA_048937485.1 Promethearchaeota archaeon | reverse complement strand
GATGTCACACTGGAAAGAGATATTTCAGGAACTAATGACTGATGAGAAGACGTTCACTGTTTATCTTCGCTATATGCAGAAGGATACGCTAGCAAAGATTCCTAACGTCAAGGTGACTCAGCCTTATGATAATCACGTGAAGCTGGAGAATCCAACAGGATATGGAATTCTCGCATACGAGGATATTCTCTACATTTCAATCCCGAGGCGGTCTACTCCGCAAAATCCATAGGGCAAACAGCAAGATGAATTCCTCTGAATTCAACTTATTAATAGCGCAATGCTGAAGTGTAAATAATAGACAATTATGAGAGGAGGAACCCAAGTGTCAAGTTTGGTCTATATCCCAATAGAGGGAGAACGAGTCGTAGCTCAAAGCAACGAGTACTTACTCAGCAATTACAGGTATGTACAGTGGGATCAAGGTACAAGAACCAGCGCAAGTATTCCTATGCATGTCATAAAGGAATACAAACTAACTCAGCGCTCAGCCATGTTTAAGATTGTCAATGGAATTGTGAATGTTCTTGGTCATATGCCTCGCCCTGAGGAAATGCGAGGAGCAATTGGGCTCCGAGAGTTTGAAAGTCTTAAGGCGGGACAGAAACGCCAACTCTGCGAAATGTGTGGCGTTCCATTTGTTCACCCAGATCATCCATATAACCGATGGGCAACCATCGGATTCCATCGTCCATTTTCAAGAAACTTCTACCAGAACTACGCGTGGATTAGGGATGAGGAAGTGTATACCTATTGGCCAGATTCGTTTATCCTAACCAACTATAGGCTTTACATTTTTGACAAGGGGAAAACGAAACTCTACATGTTTCCGCTATACATGGTTGAAACCTTCGAAGCAAGGAAGAATAATCTCAAAGTAAAAGCAACCACAGGGAAATTTGAGATTAAGGGAAGAGTGCCTCGGCAAGACCATTTGCTGACAATGTGGCAAACCAGAGCATGGGACGCACTTGCAAGTGACTATTTGGACTGGCTAGTTAGACCGTATTCCTACATTACACCACGACATCCACTCTCGCAGTACACATATAGCGATTCAGCAATGTTTGCAGGGCCTGTTGCTCAGGAAACCAAACAGGAGATGGAAGTTGCTGCCGCATCCGCACCGAGTGGTGCAACATTTGTAAAACCGGTGATTAAGAACCGATGCGTACACTGCAATGCTCCGATGACGTGGGAAACAATTGATTGGACAGGTCCAGACCAGTATGCATGCCCAAGCTGCGGAAATGCGCATCGAGTCGATTACGTTCGAATGTAGCCGCGGGCTATGCAAACTTGCTTGTCCAGCCAAGTGACAGACGCGTAATCGTCTTCCCAGTAGGCAGACCGGTTTCAAGGTCCCAACCCCGAAGCGTGTAGTAGTCATCCAACATCGGCTTTAGGTTGACAGTCTGCCCCTTACCTGGACCTTCAGGCATAGGCTCATCTGTGAAGCGTGATGGTAAAGTGTCATCCTTGCGAGAAATGCCTTCACGCATATTGAAGAGTCGTTTCAAATTCACCTGCCGCTCGGCAATCTCGGTGAGATTCTTGACCTTACCAAACTCCTCTACTCCAGTAGCCAATGGCAGCATTTTCGCAAAGTCTTGCATCCAAAAGATTGGGGGCCAAGATACTGAGTACCAGCATACGATGAGTGTATCGCGGATGCAATAGCTGTTCTCCGACTCAAAAACAGCTGTGGCTTTGTATTTCTCAGTATAGGGATTGACAATCTCAGGCAGCTTGTCAGCCCCCCATCGTTCTGCGGCAACATCTTGATACCCTAGTTGATCCACAACAACTAGACTACGAAGATGGTCTGCACCGCGGGCTCCTGTTGCATGACCTAGTCCAATGCTTCGGTGGGTTCGTCCATCTTGCCCTGAAACCTCAAGGCCCTTTACATGAAGGGCATACTTCTCAGTGCCACGGCCCAACCTCTCAGCGGCAATCTTTACACCCTCAGCCAAGATGTCGCCGAATCCTTCTCTTCTTCCCATCATCTGAAGCAGTTTGATTACGGTTTTGGGGTCATTCCACTCTAAATGTAATCCACCAGTATCCTCCTTGGAAATGAGTCCGTTTTCATACGCTTCAATGGCAAACCCAATTGCAGCCCCTGCAGAGATGATATCCATTCCCATTCTATTACACACTTGATTTGCCTTCAATGTGGTCGGATAGTCAGCAATTCCTAGAGCACTTCCAAAAGCCATTAAACCCTCATATTCGGGACCTTCCTCCAATGTGCCAGCGAAAGCACCATGGTTCACATAGTTTACTTTCTTGCAGCCGAGACTGCATCCAAAACATGCTCGGTCGGAGATTGTATAGCGCGGGCGTATGTAATCACCTGCCAGTTTCTCCCAGCCGGGAAATACCCCGGTACGGTGATTGTATGTGGGAAGCTCTCCGATTTCCTGCTTTACTGCAGTCAGAATCCAAGTTCCCCATTTACTCATCTCTTGTGCCTGAGGATTCTTTCTGACACGCATATGAGCCTCCTTGGCGAGTTCAGTGAATGCCTCATGGTTGTGTACAATTATTGGATTTGTGCCCCTGATGGCAATAGCTTTCACATTCTTTGATCCAAGAATCGCGCCCATTCCCGTTCTTCCAGCGGCTCTAGCATTATTCACAATGACTGCAGAGAACTTCACCAAGTTCTCACCAGCAGGTCCGATTGCGGCAACTTGAATATCTGGATCATTGTGCCTTGATTTTATTGCAGCTGTAGCTTCATCGGTACTCCTTCCCCACAAGTCAGACGCGTCATGGATTTGGAGGTCGGAGTTTTCAATCATGATATATACCGGCCTTTCCGACTTGCCTTCAACAACTAGCATGTCATATCCTGCATACTTGAGCTCAGGACCAAGGAAGCCTCCAACATGACTCTCACCCCAGATACCAGTTTGAGCTGCCTTTGATACAAATACCGTCCGACCGCTCATAGGCCACAAAGTTCCTGTGATAGGCCCAGTTGCGATGATTAGCTTATTACTCGGAGCAAAGGGGTCGCTTCCTCCAGGAACTTCTTCATAGAGCAGACGTGCTGCAAATCCATCGCCACCGATGTATTCCTTCACCCAATCAACAGGAAGCTTGTCGATCTTGAATCTGCCATCATTCAAATTGGCTCGTAGGATGCGTCCAGCATAGCCGCCATATTTCACGTCAAATCTCTCCGCTTGCTGTCCGTTTTATCTCTCGTAGATAGGCCGCTGCCTTTTCATGACGATCTACCTTTTGGATGTAGGCAATTGGACCATAGGTAATTGCACCGGTTGGGCAGGCTCTTGCGCATTCCGGCTCGCCTCCACAATGGTCGCATTTGATTATCCTCATTTTATCGGTATCCAATAGGATGACTCCATTAACACACGCTCCAACACAGGACTTGCACAAGATACATTTGTCCTCATCAAGAAATGTCATCTTGGTAATTGGATTTCGGCGAATAGCATACACTGGACAAATGTCAACGCAGGGCGCAGTTTCACAAGGTCCACAGACATTGGGGACATCCACACCAATGTCATCATAACGGATTATCTTCAAGCGAGCTAGACTGGGCTGAAATCGTCCCTCGTGTCTAGCAGTACAAGCCAGCTCACAAATTCTGCAACCCGTGCATTTCGTGTAATCAACTGTCAATTGCGAAATCAGTCGAGTCACCTCAGCAGAACCCCTGAAATGCATGGTCACGGAAAAAGCTTCCTGATGGGAGAAAACCTCACATACTACTCAACATGAACTACCCAGTTATACTTGTCCTCTCTCTCGCCGCATTGAATTCCAGTCAGCTCGTCATACAGTTTCTGAGTTAATGGGCCAATTCCTCCATCCCGAATTGAAAATGCTGTTTCTTTATAGTAAAGAGAACCAACAGGAGCGATGATTGCGGCAGTCCCGCAACCAAATACTTCCTCGGTCTTGCCAGTCCCAAGACCTTCGATAACCTCATCAATTGTGATTCTACGCTCAACAACATCGACGCCCCAATCGCGTGCAATTGTCAATACCGAGTCTCTTGTGATTCCAGGCAGAATTGTCCCGCTTAGTGGAGGTGTTGCAAGTTCGTCGTCAAATTTAACAAAGATGTTCATTGTGCCAACTTCTTCGAAATACTTCCGTTCGTGTGCATCTAGCCAGAGAACTTGTGAGTAGCCAATTGCAGTTGCGTCACTACCAGCACGAAGGCCAGCGGCATAATTCCCCATCGTTTTTGCCTCACCTACTCCACCTTCGGCAGCACGTACATGCCGATCTGCAACCATTATATTGACCGGATTGAATCCTTCCCTGAAATAGGGACCCACCGGGCTAAGAATAACATAATAGAGATATTCATCTGAAGGCTTCACTCCAAGTTTCGATTGGGTTCCAATCATCGTGGGCCTGATGTAAAGAGAAGTGCCCTTCCCTTCAGGAATCCAATCACGCTCGATGAGCAGAAGCTTCTTTAGACTCTCCAAGGCGAAATCCGGATCAATTGCAGGCATGACCATTCTTTCAGCAGATGAATTAAGACGCTCAAAGTTCTTCCCAGGACGGAAAAGGAGGACTCGTTCCCCACGACGATAGCCCTTCATTCCCTCAAAGATCCCTTGTCCGTAATGTAAAACTAATGCAGCTGGGCTTATTGAAAGATTCTGAAATGGCTTGATCCAGGGATTGCCCCATTTTCCATTAGCATAGTCCATGACGAACATATGATCTGTGAAGACAGTTCCAAATGACAAATAAAGTGGATTTGCGGGCTTGGGCTTCCTACTAGCTTCAGGAACAAGGTCGACCTGGACCTTCATAACCTCTCACAATTAAAAAGAGGAATACACCTCCCTTTAAGGTGATAGGTAAGCTGGAAATGATTTTCACCTTCCAACCAGATGATTTGCGCACCGCTAATCAATTCAGTTGTGTGAATAGTTTATTAGCGAAACGTAGGATTGTGGCTTAAGGTGCGTCCAAAATGAGCAACCAAGAAGAGAAGGAAACCAAGAAGAAGAAGAAATCGGATTATACAGAACTTGAATTTGAACTAGGCGAACTCGAGTTTGAAGCAAAGGGACAAGCAAGGGTTGTAGAACGGATGTTCTACACACTCTTAGAGAAGCTTGAAACTGGGAAGCTCAAAGCCATCACAGCAGCTGTAAAAGAACTGGAGGACGCCGTGGACGGAGAAGAGGAGGAGGAGGAAGAGGAAGAAGAAGAAGAAGAGGAGGAGGAGGAAGCCACTCTCCCTGAATCTGATTTGGAGCCTGAGCCCAAATCCGACCCAACTGAAGCGCCCCCAGCATGGGATTCGCTTGATACTGAAACGCCTCCCAAAAGCGATCCGGAAAGAGAAATGGGAGGAGAATAGACAAAATCTTATTCCTAGCAAATGCCTTAAGTCGCATCTTGGCAAATGAATGAAATAGCCAGGGGTGAAACAACCATGAGTCACTACGAGGGTCAAACAGAGAGAGACGCATATGACATGGATCCAAAGGAGGTGCTCTCTCAATACAGCGTGGAGTGGGTTGCACTTCGAAAATCGTATGAGGAAGTAAAGGAACAACTGGAAGTAGTGAAGGCGGAGTTAAGTGAACTGGACAGGAAGCTTCAGGCAGAGGAAATATCTGAAGAAGACCATATCACGCAGTATCGAGAGAAGTGGCATACCTCTACGCAGATGGTTCAGGTGAAGAGAGAGGTTGAAACGCGGCTTTATGAGATTCAAAGAGAGATTCGTGCCGTCAACAAGAAACTAAGACAACAAGAAGAAGAGAGGCTTAGACGAGAACGTCTAGAACAAGAGAAAAGCAATGCAATGATTGAATGGATGTCATTGAAACAAGGCTTCGACCTCGTGTCAGAAAGAAGGAGAGATATTGCTGCTCAAATGGACCAACTTGAATTGCGGAGGAGATCTGGCAAATTCTCAGAAGAGGACTATAGAAGGGAAAAAGTGGGCCTCATCCGTCAACTTGCGGAGCTTACAACTGTCGAATCCGATGTGAAGCGGCGTCTGGCAGAGCTTCTTGACATCATTAGAAAATGAGAAACGAAAGTAAAAAGCAAGACCCCTAATAGGGGTCTGCTTGTAAGTATTGTGTCTAAGCGTAGAAGCCTTGTTCAATCATTGCATCAGCAACTTTCAGGAAGCCTGCAATGTTTGCACCAAGAACGTAGTTGCCCTTGTCCCCGAATTTCTCAGAAGTTTTGAAGGCGTTCTCATGGATAGCAACCATAATGCCATGTAGACGTTTGTCAACCTCTTCACGGGTCCAGAAGAAACGTTGACTGTTCTGAGCCATCTCAAGACCGGACACAGACACTCCGCCAGCGTTTGCTGCTTTGCCGGGTCCGTACAGTACTCCGGCTTTCTGGAATATCTCAGTTGCCTCAGGCACGCATGGCATATTCGCTCCTTCACCAACAGCCATAACACCATTGTCAACTAGGGCTTGTGCCTCTTTAGCGTCAACTTCATTCTGGGTAGCGCTTGGAAGTGCAACATCACATTTCAAGCCCCAAGGACTGCCACCTGCGGTGTAGTCAACTTTGAAATGCTCTGCGTACTCCTTTATGCGGCCTCTGCGAACGTTCTTCAGCTCCATGACCCAAGCGAGCTTTTCCGTGTCGATACCATCGGGGTCATAAATCCAACCGCTGGAATCGCTGAGAGCAATAACATTGGCGCCAAGATGAATGCACTTCTCAGTTGCATATTGAGCAACATTGCCTGAGCCTGAAACAACGACTGTCTTGCCCTTCATGTTCTCGTTGCGAGTCTTCAGCATTTCCTCCACAAAGTAAACAGTTCCATAACCAGTGGCTTCAGGACGAATGAGAGAACCACCATAGTTAGGCCCCTTGCCGGTAAGGACACAAGTCCCGTGAACATTGGTAGCTTTCCTAAACGCGCCATAGAGGTAGCCAATCTCACGAGCACCGACGCCAATGTCGCCTGCAGGTACGTCGATAAACTGCCCGATGTGTCTATATAGCTCAAGCATGAAGCTGGTGCAGAAGTCCTCTACCTCAGCATCAGTCTTGCCCTTGGGATCGAAGTCAGAACCACCCTTGCCGCCGCCCATTGGCAGAGTAGTGAGGCTGTTCTTGAAGACTTGCTCAAAACCGAGGAACTTCAAAACACCCTGGGTGACTGTTGGATGAAAACGCAGTCCCCCCTTATACGGGCCAATGGCGGAGTTAAACTGGACTCTATAGCCTCTGTTAACTTGGATTTTGCCATCACGGTCTTTCCACGGAACACGAAACTGGAATACACGCTCGGGTTCTGTGATCCTCTCAAGAATTGAGAACTCTTGATACTTCGGATTCGCCTTGATGGCAGGTTCGAGAGATTCCAAAACCTCAAGTACGGCCTGATGAAAGACCTTCTGATGAGGGTCTTTTTCAACAACCATATTGTATACACTTTCGATGTACTTGTCCAACTGATCTCACTCACCATATTATGATAGGCGAACCGCTCGGCGTAGGGCGTTGCATATAAATCAATCCTAACCGGCCCCTGAGATGAGCTTGCACTACCATCATTTTGAGTATGAGAAGGCAGGTTTGCAGGCATCCTTGCTAGTTCTGAGGTGAATACGAACAGTCATTAGCCAAGATGCGGCATATTCTCCGCGGCTGATAACATGCCTGATTTCGAACAAGAGTGGATATCACCAATCCTCGAGGTCTACAAAAAGCGAAAGCTCACAGAGAGCTTCAGTGTAATCCTGGGGCTAAATCCAATGGGGCAGGCTCTATGTCGCCAGCTATACGAAAGCAATACTTTCGACACAGTGCTGGTGTTTAATTCTCCAGCATTCTCTGTTTGGAACAGGTATCCAGCGGAAGTTAAGCCCCCCGTGGTGCCGGTTCAAGGCATGGTCAATGATGACCTTATGCTCATCTTTGGAGATATTGTTATTCGAGAGTATGAATGGGTTCCCGATATGTTATTTTACCTTCGCGGAAATGTTCCAACTCGATTTGTGTTTGCCCTTCAATCGTACGATGGTCCCACTTGCGGACAGGTTATGTCGTCCAAGGGAGACCGTCTTCTAAAGAGAATGAAGGTGCCCTTAGGGCGTTCAGATTTCTATGATGGGCTATCCGCCCCATTAATGAGTTTGGGGCCTGTGGCAGGTCTCGATCCAGTCGTTGTGTTTTTGGAATCCAGTCCTGGAGGGGAGGTTGTTTTGCAGGTGGATGAAGTGACAATATGTCAAGAGGATATTGAGGCAGCATATGCTCTGCTTGATAATGGTCTTAGTCTCAATATGACTTTTCCAACGAAGTGAAGGTAGTGAACTATTCCAATGGATCACGCTTTAGTGTTTGGCCATAGCCTGTTCGTTCTCGTTCCCAATCATTTCCTTCAATTCTGAATGGAGACTTCTCCTGAATGCCAGAGTCACACTCCTGACAAAGTAGGGCTCTTGTTTCCTTTACATCAACAATCTTGCGACACGAAATACATGTCCAGAGACCCGCTTGGAGTAGTTTCGTCTTACGGAAAACAGCGCGTGCAAGACCTTTCAAAGAATCGGGGCAGTCTCCTGAAACTCCCACCACGCCTTCATTCGACCACTCACAGATCAATGAAACAAGAGTTGTTGTCAACTCAATGATACGAGTTGTAAGCTCCTCAATCTCATGAGAGGTTTCTGATTTTGTGTCCTTTTTTGCATCCGGAATCGTTGATAGAATCTCAAGAAAAGCAAAAAACGCAGGAGCTGGAAACCGGTCTCTTCCTTTTGCTTCAACCATCTGACCCAACACAGCAGAAACCATGAGAGTCTGCGTGTAGTCCTCTCTGAGGCTTTTCGAGATCTCGCTGGCTATTCTCAATGCATCAAGTCGATATCTTTGGGGTTGGAGACCAAATTCGAGCGCAATCAGAGATACTGCTTGCATGAAACCTTGTCCCTGGGCCATGGATTCATTGATCTTGCCTGCAACGGACTTGTAAGGTATGCTGGCATCATTTGCCAGCCGCTGCAACAGGTCACGAGCAGTTAGGGTCAATTACACCACATACCTCAGTGCAGATATCACAAGAGGACAACCCTTTTTGGCTTTGTGTAAGATAGAATTC
>JBHLND010000090.1:4966-9201 GCA_048937485.1 Promethearchaeota archaeon | reverse complement strand
GTTGGATTGGCATTCATGAATGGATTAACCCCTGTAGAGCTCTATAATCCGTCGATCGATGAATATATTGAACCCTCATTTGCAAATGCTCTGAAGGCCCTCCCTGCATATCTCGCTGATCCTGGCGCAAACTTGATGAATTCGGAATTAGAGGGAGCATATCCAATTGCACGGCTATTGTATTACTTGGTTCACAAAAGCAATCTTGGATGGCATGTTTTGGTGTATCTGAATTGGGTCTTGACGAGGGGTCAAATATTCATCTCAAATGTTGGCTACGTCCCCATTAATGGAACTTCAGCAATTATCTACTCTCTCAACTTAGTGAGTCTATTGAATCCCACGAGCTAATGCGAGGCGGTTATCGTATGACTGAAGGAATCAGGGCCAAATTCTCACGAATTATCCAGGAGGCCAAGAGCGCAAGCAGCCCCGCTAGAATTGATATTCTTGGCCGCCTTGGGCTGCTGGTTCCTGCACTAGCAAGTTCAGCAATCATCATCCTCATTCTGACTTTTCTCTGGTTCGAGTCCGCACTCATTTTTGCAAGCCCTGAAGGTGGAATTGGCATTGTTGTTAGCCCCACATGGGACCCAAACCGAGACCTCTATGGAATTGCAATCTTCATCGTTGGCTCATTTCTATGCACAATTATTGCCATCGGTATTGCTGTTCCGCTGGGCATGGCAGGAGCCCTATTTCTGAGCGAATTCTGCCCGCACAGGCTTAGGGGGCCCATAAGGATGGTAATTGAGATGATGGCAGCTATTCCATCCATAGTATATGGCCTCTGGGCGTACCTTGTGATTGCGCCATGGATTGGATCAGTTCTTGCGCCATCTTTTGGAGTGCAATCAAATGGGCTCAGCCTTCTGGCTGGCGGCATCATACTGGCAATCATGCTCCTTCCAACTATAGTGACCATTTCAGATGATGCAATGCAATCTGTTCCTCGATCTCTTCGAGAAGCATCGTTAGCTCTTGGAGCAACAAGTACCGAAACTGCTAGGAAGGTGGTGATGGGCGCAGCTATGCCTGGGATTGGTGCAGCTATCGTCCTTTCTCTTGGAAGAGCAGTGGGTGAGACAATGGCGGTTCTAATGGTTACAGGAAACGCACTGCAAGTCCCGTACTCTTTGTTCGACCCGACCTATGTAATGACATCCATCATCACGAACCAACTCGGCTACGCATTTGTATTCCCGCTCTGGCGTTCAGCTCTCTTTGCGGTAGCACTTGTTCTTTTGCTGATGTCCATTTCATTCACAATAATGGCCAAGCTGTTCATCCGCTGGGGGATGAAAACAAGGGGGTTGAGGTGAAGGTGAGCAATCAAGCGGGTCAAGTTGAGGAGCTTCAGGAAATTGAAACGCCAGCTACTATTCAGGAAAGATTCAACCTTCTATTCCGCTATCTCAAGATGCAAACTCTGTCCAAAAGGACATTGTCAGATTTCCTGTTTAAGATACTAATGGCAATTTGTATCTTGATCATTGTTGCCCCCTTTTTCATGGTCCTTGTTCAAGTATTATCTATTGGCATACCTGAAGTCTTTGGGACAGGTCCTGGCCAAGGCTTGGAGTTTTTTGGAACATTTCCCGGACCTGGATTAGAAGGCGGAATTAGAAACGCCATAGCAGGCACGATTCTGCTAATGGTAGTTGCCTGCATGCTAGGCATTCCCCTCAGTGTACTAGGGGCAGTGTACATTACAGAATATGCGAAGCCAGGAACTCTAACAAGCATCATTGAATTTGCAGCAGATGTCCTAGCAGGAATTCCGTCCATTGTGTTTGGAGCTTTCGGATTTGTCTTCATTGTTGACTTCCTGCATATAGGAATGGGACTCATTGCAGGAGGATTCACTCTTGCGTTCATGATGATTCCTACAGTCCTTAGAACAACGCAGGAGGCCCTCAAGCAAGTACCAATGTCACTTCGAGAGGCATCACTAGCCCTGGGAGCCACTAAATGGACCACAACATGGAATGTTACACTTCGAGCAGCTATTCCTGGGATCATAACTGGAATACTACTGGCTGTTGGAAGAGTGATGGGTGAAACCGCACCCCTGATTTTCACAGCAGGTAATAGTCTTGGTGTTCCTACAAGTGTGACTGGAGGCGGCTCCTGGGTAGCCTCTCTTCCCTATACAGTCTGGTCTTACATCACAGACCCGAGAGAGTATCTCCAAGCTAAAGCGCATGGAGCTGCCCTGGTTCTTCTAATAATGGTACTGGCAGTCGATATCATAGCCAATGTAATTCTACGAAAACTGACTCGGAGGATTGTCTAGAGCAATGTCATTCGATCACAATATCGAAGTTAGAAGCCTAACAACATGGTTTGGCGACAAGAAGATTCTGAAAAGCATCAACTGCTATTTCGAGGACAATTCAGTGACGGCAGTGATGGGTCCTTCTGGGTGTGGCAAGTCAACGTTTCTTAGAAGTCTCAATCGGCTTAATGATACGATTGGAAGCTTCAGAATGACCGGAGAAGTATTGCTTAGGGGGAAGAACATCTATGCTCCTGACTCAGACGTATATGATCTTAGAAGGCGGGTTGGGATGGTGTTCCAGAGGCCGAACCCATTCCCGATGAGTATCCGAGAGAACATTACATACGGTCCGAGATTACATGGTATTAAGGATGAGGAGAAACTGGAGAAGATAGTTGAACAATCTTTAAAGAAAGCGGCATTATGGGATGAAGTGGGCGACAATCTTGAAGATCCTGCGCCTAATCTTTCTGGAGGCCAACAGCAGCGTTTATGTATCGCTAGAGCTCTCTCAGTGGACCCGCCAGTTCTTCTAATGGATGAGCCAGTTTCGGCGCTTGATCCTATCAGCGCGGGAAGAATTGAGGACCTAATTGTGGAACTCAAGAAGGATTATACGATCATTATGGTCACACACAATGTTCAGCAAGCATTTCGAGTTTCAGACCAAGCCGCCTTCCTCTACCTTGGCGAGCTTGTGGAGTTCGATACGACAAAAAGAATAGCTGAGGCACCCCAAGATGAGCGAACTGAAGCATTCATCACGGGTCGAATAGGTTAGGTGAAGAATATGAGAACACAACTCGAACGTTACCTGAAAGAGATTGCAGAGCGGCTGAGCAGCCTGCACAGACTATCTACAAAAGCACTCTTGGATTCCATGAAGGCATTCGAGGATTTGGACCAAGAATTAGCAAGCAATGTTAAAGAACGGTCCAAGGAGTTTGATGAGCTGGCAGACAAAATCGAGGACAATGTCTTTGAAACCATTGCGCGAAGACAGCCTGTCGCTTCAGATCTCAGAAAGCTTTCTACCTACCTGCAGGTCTCTCATCATCTTTACAGAGTAGGTAGATACTCCTACAAGATCGCTCACATCGTGAAGCTCTGCGAGGGACTAGAGCATTTCAAAGAACTTGAATCATTACCTTACCTAGCAGAGCTCGCCAAGACTACTCTGGACATTGCGATGAAGGCGGTACTTGAAGGAGACCTATCAGAGATTGATGAGCTGGAGAAGCTTGAAGCTCAGAGTGATCAAGAAACCTCAGAGATGTTCGAGGAAATTGCTGAATACCTTCGCAAGCAGAAGGACATCACCACTATGGCGATGTTCTACGTGATTGTGGGGAGGTATTGTGAGCGGGCTGCAGACCAGGCATTCTCTATTGCTGAGCGGGCAGTCTATATGCGCAGTGGTAAGAAGACAAAACTGGGACTGGCTTACAAGGGAAGCTCTTCCGACGCACCTCATTAGAATAAGAGGAAGGCTATTGCCCTTCTCTAATATCGCGAATTAGTCCCTCAAAAGTGGTATCAACGTTTAGATTCTCTGTGGCGCTCGTTTTCATTAATTTGAGGTTCCGAGATTTAATTTCCGGCTCTATCTGGTTGGGTGAGAACACAGGCTCCAAGTCAATCTTGTTTTCAATTACTATTACAGGAACTTCGCCAGCCGATGAGTAGAGTGGTTCAAGCCATTGATCAATGCTTCCTAGTGTTTCCGGTCTTGAGCGATCCCAGACAAAGAAGGCGCCGCTCGCATTAGCACAGTATTGCTCCCGGAGGGCTGCAAAGTATTCCTGGCCTCCCAAATCCCAGATTATCAGCTTGTAGAAATCGCCTCCGCATTCTATTGTCTTAACATGGAGAATTGCTCCCAGAGTCTGCCCGAAGTCAGAGCTCAGGCTATCATACACATACCGTTGCACTAGTGATGTTTTTCCTACTCCCG
>JBHLND010000090.1:0-4956 GCA_048937485.1 Promethearchaeota archaeon | reverse complement strand
GGCTCATGCATGGTCAACCTAGTTTGCACCCTCATTGGCATGCGGTGGACTACCATAGGATTATTCACTATTGAAGCCTTTGGTTCTGCTTTTTCTTAGAATCTCGCGCGTCATCTGATAGAAGGCCTCTTCAACATTGGTATCATCTTTCGCACTTGTTCTAATCAGGACAACATCATGCTTCTTGGCAATCTCCTCAGCTTGCCCCTTTGCCATCTGACAGTCCAGGTCAACCTTATTCTCTATCATGACAAGTGGAATTCGACCCGTCACTCCAAAGAGGGCATCAATCCATTCATCGATGCGAGCCAAAGTTTCTGGTCGTGTGCAGTCGTAGACGAAGAAGGCGCCACTTGCATTCTGGTAGTAGGCTTTTCTTAGTTGAGCGAAGTCATCCTGGCCAGCTATATCCCATACAACTAGCTTTACGAGAGTATCCTCGTCGTCCTCAGACTGGGCAAGCAGCTCTATGGTCTTCACATGAATGTCAGTACCTATTGTTGCCAAATAGTCGCCCTCAAAAGAGTCGTACACATACCGGCCTACCAGACTTGTTTTGCCTACTGCTCCCTCTCCAAGAAAAACCAGCTTGAAGAGATAGGCAACATTATCCGGCAGAAACTCTACTCTCCACTTTGACTTTGAAAGCAGAAAGACCCGCGTGTCTAATAATGTTTGCGCAGTTAGCCATAGGAGGAAGAATGGCAGCGAGTATCTTTCTGTATCAAGTTTCAAACGACAGACACCAAAACCCACAAAAGAAGCATGTGCTTGGTCGAAGGCAGGGAGAGCAACTATGCGGATTGGAACTTTCGCAAGAAATGTGGATCAAGTGAGGTTTGCAGCATCTGCAAAACCAGATTTCATTGACCTTCGCATGGATCTGAATCACGGCCTAGATTTCAGAGAGGTCGGGGGAATCCTGACGGAGAATGGAATCTCGTGCACGCTTCATCTCCCAAGTGACCCTGGTTGGAGCCCCATGGACTTGTCAAAGGAGATTATTCCTTTCATTGATATTGGTGGTGAAATCGAGGCGGACCTTGTGACCTTTCACACTGCACTCTCTACTTTATTTTATGATGACGAAGCAATTGACAACTTCCTTGAGGGTGTACCCCTTGTCTGCGATGCTGCAAAGGAGATAGGCATCCAGTTGGCAGTAGAAACCTTAGGTCTGTACTATACGGAGCTAGCGCTCATGTTTGATAAATGTCCGGAAATCACAATTGCTCTGGATATTGGACATGGTCAAATAATGGCTCATCGAAACAGGGCGCTTGAATTGATTCCAGCATTTCACGACAAAATTGCTATTGTAAATGTGCACGACAATAAGGGTGCGCTCATGGTCGATGAAGTTGTCAAGACACGTAGGAAGCGCAGAGTAACCCGTCTGGAAATGCGAGAGATAGCCCGCAAGTACGACACTCATGACCAGATAGGTAGCGGTTGCATCGACTTTCAACCCATCTTCAAGGAGTTGAAGGAAAGATCCTATGAGGGAAGATTCCTTATGATGGCGCGAGACCCAAGCAAGTTTGTGGAAGAGAAAGAGGAGTTCACTAGGCTTTGGCTAGAGGCGTAGCCTCAACCAAAAAGAGAATTAGCAAGATTCTCAGATTCGGCCATACCCTTTTCATCTCCACCCTTCTCGAAGAGTGCTTTTGCAATTTTGAGTATTCTACCAGCATCTTCTGCCTTGCCTTGCACAACCAAGAATCGTGCTTGTTTTAGACGGGCAGAACCCATAACACTGTAGACCTCCTTTGGATAGTCGAATGTATCGATAGTGATGACCTCATTGCAGTGGGGACATGTAGTGACATGGTCCATATCGGGCGAAACCGTAGGTGACGGTGGTGCTACAGGCACGGTCATTGCTTCGATCTCGGGAGGCGCTTCAGGAGCTGCACTGGGCTCAGCCTGCTCGTAACGTGAAGAAGAAAACTCTGCCTGTGTGTCAGGAGGCGGCTCAATTTCAGCAAAAGGCGTTGCTTCTGGCGTCTTGGGAGTGTCTTTGGTGGAGGATGCTACAAAGGCAGACCTTGAACCAAGTATTTGCTCTTCTACAGCCTTGGGGCTGGGTATTGTGGGCTGAATCATTTCTGCAGCTTCGGGTGGCAGTGGTTCAGAGCCTTCCATCATAGTAGGAGGAGGGGCTTGCATCTCTGCTGTAAGTTCAGCTTCCATCTCCGCAGAGCTCTCCAATAGCTCGCGAACCTCACTTGCCCTGAGCATTCTAGTTTCGATGACTCCCTCACCTTCTTCGTCGATACCTACTTCTTCTGCTCTGGCAAATGCCTCTTGTGCTTTTTCAAGCTCAGTTTTTCCGCGGCGTCCACCTGCAGTGCGCATCCTATCACGAGAAACCTCACTAGGACGGACCCATTTGTCACCCGTTGTTGTTGAAACCTCATCTGCTTGAGCCTCAGCCCTTGCGACTGACTCTCCCGTTGTAACTCGGCCCACCTCTGGAATTTCCGGTCTGGGCGATACAGGGGCTGCCGGTTTGGGAGCAGAAACTAAGGAGGATCCACATCGGATACAGAATTTTCTAGTCGGCAAATTGCTTTTGTTGCATTTGGAACAGACACGCATGGCATCACCTACCATACCCTGACGGACAGTACATTCTATACTTCTCTCTTGATATACATTTGTAAGACTTCATTTCTTCGGACGTGAAACCTCAGATTGAATCCGATACGATGTGGCGGCCAGACGAGAGTAGCACTGTCGTAGGTTGCGTCCGGCTTCGAGTATTGTGCAGATGGGGTCTCCTCTCTTCACGTGGACGCCAGGAGGCGTCCTATCAACGGAATTCTCAAAAAGAGATAAATCCGAAACAGCACCTGTACGGCGTGAATACACTATCATCTTTGCAGCAGGCTTGAATCTGATTCTTTTTGATGGTAGTCTGCCTTGGCATGCTTTTGCATGAAGGGTGGTCAAGGAAATCCCGGCGGATAACTCAAGCATTTCCAATGTCCCTTGGAATCTAGGATTCACTTCCATTAGCCAAATGTTGCCTTCTGAGTCGATTACGAAATCAAAACCATTTGTGCCCACTAGTCCGAGATTATTACAGATATCTACGGACGCAGTTTCAATGAGATCTGTTAATTGGGCGTCAGCTTTCAGCGGAGTGTAATTACCGCAGAACGCGAAATCACAGTTGCGGCCAGCCGACGGCATTCCGACTAGTTGCCCTTGAACAGAAAGAGCAATGGCTCTATCCCCTGTGGCTAAAACGCTGCAACTGGCATCCATTCCTCGAATATATTGCTGTACAATAAACCCGGGTTCAGCGGTTTCTCTTGTCGCTCTTGAACACGCCTGTTCAATATCCTTTGAGGTTCGTACAAGACTGATCCCCCCGCCGCCTCCTGATGAAACAGGACGAATTATGCATGGATAACCAATGGTTTTGCAGGCTTTTGCGACTGATTTTTGATTCTTGGTAAATCTCCTCTCTGGATAAAGCAATCCGAATTCATTCGCCAGTTTTGCCAGGTCAGACGCATTTCGAGCGGATTTGAAAAGGTCAGGGCTATTCCCTGTTATTCCAATCTGGCCATGCAGCGCGCGGAGTCCGTCTGCATGGTCATCAAATCCGCTACCCACAAATAGATGATCAATTTCAACACCTTTGGTTATTTCCAGGAGGTTCTCAGCCAAGCTGATGTACAATGGCTGCTCCAGATGTTGTCTCTGGCGCAATCCAGGTTTCGGAGTCAATACGGCAGTCCATTCGTCAGAACATGTTGCCAAATCATCGTCCCCCCAGTAGTCTGAAACATACACCCTTGCGCCTGCTCGCTTAGCAGAGCACGCAAGTGGTCTTGCATTGAACCCTATGACAGCAACAGTCGTCCCGCGGAGAAGATCATCCTTGTTGTCCATAACTCAAACAAGAGAAGTCCATCTGATAAGGATGATTGCTTATACCCCGAGAGGAATGGTTTTGAGCCCACCATTACAATATTGACTTGACCAGCGATGAAACGAACCAATGAAGCAGAACTGGAAGCATTCCAAATTCCGGGAGAAAAGGGATTAGCCAAGGCATTCGACATTGTGTCCGGAGTGCCAACAATGGGCGTGCGTATCGTTGAGCCCGAGAGTAATGTTCCAAGAACCCCACATAGACATCCAGAAAGGCAAGTCATTTACATGATTTCTGGAACAGCTACAATATCAAATGATGTGGAAACCATTGATCTTATACCCGGTGATTTTGTGTTGCTAGAATCCAACGAAGAGCATTACGTTTCAACTGGGAAAGAAGAAGCAAAGGTTTTCGAGGTCAAGTACTAGGATGTAACGTCATACCGTCAAAGAGGCGGTGATACTCACAAAGCTTATACCTAACGAGGAGCTGTTTTCATCGTACTCGGTCCTTGAGGGAGAAAAGATGCCTCCAGATGAGAAATTAACCGATGAAGAAAAAGCAGAACTACAGAAGGCATTGAAGGATGCAGCTCTGGCGGATCTTGAGGTTCAAACTATGGCCCAGGGTCTGGATGACAGCGAGCCGGTTTCCATGCCAGTTGAGTCATCAGACGATCTGCTATCTGCTGCAGCTATGGCTCTTGAATTCGTGGAGGGATTAGAAGCACCGGAGGCTCGTGTGAGTCCCCTTGAGGATGAGGATGCCGTAGCAGGTTTTGATGCACTACTAAGAAAGCTTGAAACCTTGAGGGGTGACATTTCTTCACTCCAGAGAGGGGTTGTTGGAGTCTTTGCAGCGCAGTTGTTGACTTTTAGAGGCAAAGTTGTGGAGCTCAAGTCTCGTATCTCAGAGGAAATGGTTGAAAGACTTCGAATGAAGTTTTTCAAGTCATTTATCGAAAGCACATTCGTGGACATTGTTGATAACGAGTTTGCTGCGCTTGAAACACAACTGGCTCCCCGGGCACAAATGCGCCTCAATTTCCTAAGTCACGCAGTATT
>JBHLND010000089.1:0-9433 GCA_048937485.1 Promethearchaeota archaeon | reverse complement strand
TTACTCTCACATTTGCAAAGAGTGTGGCGGATACTGTTGCACACAGGGAGGAACTACTGCAACAAGGAAGGAGGTAGACCGAGTTATTGAAGCGGGATATCCGAACAAGTTCGTTGAAGTTACAGAGAACTGCTATGTTACAGATTTTGGAGAGAACCTGATTTGTCCTTATCTCAAAGAATCTGCCTGTGAGATTTATTCTGTGCGCCCATTGCTTTGCAGGAAATATCCAATCTTCTCAGTAAATGGTGAAGAACATTATTTGGTCCATTGTCCCTTGACTCAATACCTTTCACAGGATGATATTGCTCAATGCATTGAAGCTGCATTAGAAGTCCCTGAAGAACTATTTACATCAATCCAGAGATTTCTGGCTCCCTTCGGTTCAAGAATTGATGAACGAATGAGGAAATTCAGAATGGAACCAATTGAACTAGAGAGAAAAGAGTGGTGCGGAGGGCGAGATTTGAACTCGCGAACTCCTACGAGATAGCCCTTCCGTGGTGGAAATCCACAGGATCTAGGCCCTCAACCTAGCGCCTTTAACCTGGCTTGGCAACCTCCGCATATGAATGGCAAGGATCAATGCCCCGTATTCCAGGAAGGCGCTTCCGGAGCATTGCGCTTTGGAGTTCATCGTTTCTCGTAGATGTTTGGATGATAAGGATTTCTATAGTATGCCAGGCCAAATGCAGAGAAAGATAACGAAACTGCACTTGAAACGAAAGTGCATTATGAGTAGGTCCGCCCCTAAAACGGGGGAGGCTGCCCGTGGTTTGGGGCGGACCCTTGGAGGGAGCTATCTTCGGAGGCTTGAGGGGCTCCAGAACGGGAAATCGGGAACGTAGGTGTGGAGGGACATTGACCACAACCAATTGAATGGTGGGCAAATCGGACGACGAAGACTCCGAAGAAGCAGGAATGAGTCCCGTTCGAACCCAAATCCTTGCATCGGTCCTTGCGACTTAGAGTCCTTCCGGATTGATATAAGGCCATACTGATGAACAAATTCAATGCTAAGGGCCCAGACTGAAAATGCCTATCACAAAAGTCGTTTCGCCCTTCTTGCTTTCACCTCGTACAGTATTTGATTAACGACAATCTATAAAGGAGATTCATGAGAGGTGCAGACACTAACAGGAGTGAAATGAAACGCCAGCTCCAAGAATAGGAATCATAGGTACTGGGAACATGGGGCGAATTCATGCCCGAATCCTTAGCAACGTCCGTGCCCTTGCCGGTGTTGCAGACATGGAATTCGAGAGCGCCAAGCAAGTTTCGGAAATGTATGGAGTAGAGGCCTTCAACGACTATGGCACGATGATTGAAACTGCAAACTTAGATGGCGTCATTATCGCCACTCCAACTTTCACACACGCGGAGATAGCACAGGCTATAGCAGAGAAATTCGATAGACTACGGGGCATTCTGATTGAGAAGCCTCTTGCAAGCACTCTCGAGGACGGGAAGAGGGTTGCTGATATTCTTCGAAAGAAAAACATCCGTGCTCTTGTTGGACATTCCGAGATTTACAATCCTGTTGTTGAAAGAGCACTCCAGTTGATACAAGAGGGCGCTATTGGAGTACCAAATACCGTAATCCACGACAGGCGGGGATTCGTTCAGCCATCAAGAATAGCCTCTCTAGGGGATGTGTTTGAGGACATAGGAGTGCATGATTTTGATATCATGTCGCGGATAAGCAGTGGTCCTGCAACGCTTTACGCCCAGAGCATTTCTAAAGGCGGGATTCTCAACACTGGAACCATTCTAGTGAAGTTTGAGAGCGGTACTGAACATCTCTTTCATCTCTCTCGTCAATATGTTGGGAGAAAACGAAGTATGGATGTTTCAGGATCCAAGGGAACTCTAACACTTGACCTCTTTGGTCAGATTATCAAGGTTCAAGACTTGGATCGGGCTCCCGAGGCGGACAGCAGAACAATCAGCCTTCCGGAGAGAGGCGCCACTGTGAAAGTCTATGGCGAACCACTTCAACAGGTCATCACTGATTTCCTGAATTGTATAGAGAGGGGCGAGGAACCAAAGGTTGGTCTTGATGATGGATTGCTCGCTCTAGAAATAGTTGAGGCTGCTCGAAAGAGCACAGCTTCCGGCAAACCTGTTAACATCAATGTTCAATCGCGGCATCGTTCAGCCACTAAGTGAGTTCGCTCTGCTGCAACAATCTCGACACAGACATCGGTTCCAGGCTTAATTTGCTCGTCCAGAATGATGGGCTTGTAGGTGTAGTTTCTGCAAATCGTGCCGCCTTTAGATCCTGCTTCAGTGGCGACCACTACACCACTCCAGCCAATCCATGACCTATTGATTTCCTTCACCATATTCGAAACCATTGTGGAAAGGCGGCGACTTCTTGCCTTCTTAATGGAAGTATTAGTTTTCTCTTTGGATTTTGAAGCAGAAGTGCCAGGGCGATCGCCGTATTTTGATATGTTCACAACATCAGGACGAACTTTGTCAATGATTCTCAACGTTTCATCAAAATTCGCATCCGATTCTCCTGGAAATCCAACAATGATGTCAGTAGCAACCGTCGCATTGGGAGTAGCACTTCTAATGGCCTTCACTATCCCGTGCCACTGCTCCACTGTATATTCTCGACGCATTCTCTGTAAAACACTATTGCTTCCTGCCTGTAGGGGTACATGAAAGAACTTGAAAAAACGATCAGATGTCATCGCCTTGAGCAAGTCGTCTATTGACTCAAGAACTAGATTCGGATTAAGCATACCAAGACGGAATCGATGATTCCCTTCAATTGTGGATAGCGACTGAAGCAGATTAGGTAGTGATTCGCCGGTGTCATGGCCGAAAACACCTGCATCTTGCGAGGTCAGACGTATCTCACGATAGCCCAGATGGACGCATCTCTCAACTACACGGCGAATCTCATCGATTGTGTAGCTTTGGACTTTTCCTCTTGCGAACTTCACTGCACAATATGAGCAATTACCAAGGCATCCCTCACAGATTGGAACTGTACAAATAACGCTGGAGGGGGGACCTTCATAGAATTTGAGCTTAGATGTAGTATCTGAGTCCAGATGGACAATGCCTCGTTCACCCTGAAGAACTCTAGTAGTGATCTCACCAAGAGAGTCTATTGATTGGGGCCCCAGAATTGCTGCGAAATTAGGAATTGCGCCTTGAATTCTTCTCAAAGAGATTCGCGGCAGGCAGCCTGTCACAATAACAGGAACATCAGCTTTGGTCAGGAACTCCAAACGGTGAATGATTCGGTCTTCAGTAGGCTCCTTTACTCCACATGAATTGAGAACTACAATTGAAGCACCATCTGCTTGAGCAATTCGTCTAAATCCAATATCGTGAAGACGTCCGACAATAATATCCGAATCTGCAGCGTTAAGGGAACAGCCATAGGTTTCCAGATAAAAGGTCGTCACCATCAGGATTACACCTAGCCCCCCTGTACATGGGGAAGAATTGCTATCTCGTCATTCTCACTGACTGGAACTTCTATTCCACCTAGAGTGTTGACATCCTTTTTGTTTAGCATAACAATCAGATTGCCACTGATGCGGCCACCATCCATGATGAGCCGTTCAATCTCAGGACCTCCGATTTCTATCACTCTACTAATTACTTGTTGAACGGTGGAGCCTTCGGGTACATCCACTTCCAAGACCTTCCCTGCAAGGGCTCTTCGAAATGGTCCGAATGACTTGAATCTCACAAGCAATGCTATAACCTTGCGATTTCCTGCTTTGTGTGCTATTCAGGGTTTTGATAGTGCGAAATAACATCTTGCGTGAGTAATTCAACAGTGCGAACTATTTCTTTAATCTCCTCACTTGTAGCTTTGGCGTAATGGATACCGGCGGTTACAACGACTGAACGATCTAAGGCTTTGCTTAATGAAACGGCCGTAGAATTTGCAATAATGTAGTCTTTGTGTCCGGGAAAGGACATGCTGTTTAGACTAATTGTACTTGCGGGACGATAGTGACTTGGAGTGGGATAAGCCACTGCAACCCCCCCGATATGATGCTCATCACCGCCAAATACGCTAGCTAACAGATCTCGCCCAATTTCAGTGGTTTCTAGGTAGATTATGTGCCGACCAGCCTTCTTCTCGAATTTCATTATGGAGAATTTACTGCATTACTAGGCTGTAACCATTTCGGTTAGATTCGCCACCGCATCAGGAGCGACCTTCTTCTCGCTGCTTGAACATGCGCCACGAGAGCGTGAGCGTCTTGGGATGAGCAGCTTCGTACTCATCCAGCTTTCGCACAGACGTAGAATGGGGTGCACTCTGAACAACTTCAGGACTCTCGTAGGCTTCTTTCGAAATCCGTTCCATGACAGAGATGAAAATATCAAGATCATCCTTGGATTCGGTTTCAGTAGGCTCAATCATAAGCGCTTCTGGCACAATGAGAGGAAAATAGACTGTTGGAGAATGCACTCCAAAATCCAACAGGCGCTTTGCAATGTTCATGGCTGAAACACTAGTCAGTTCATGCATTTCTTCTGCGGAGATAACACACTCGTGCATTCTAGGAGCATCTTTTGAATAGGGCAGACTGAACCCTCGAATTCTGCTTACATGATGCGCAATGTAGTTTGCATTTAGAACTGCATTCTCCGCAACTCTTCGTAATCCCTTTCTTCCGAGAGAATAGATGTATGTATACGCTCTGGCAAGAACTCCAAAGTTCCCATAGAAGCCATGGACCTTCCCTATGGATTTAGGGTAATCATAGGACCAATCGAATGTTCCATCCTTGGTCTGCACGATTCTCGGTACAGGTAGGAATTCCTTCAATTCGGCCTTGACTCCAACTGCTCCTGCACCAGGACCGCCGCCTCCATGCGGTGTCGAGAAGGATTTGTGAAGATTCATGTGGACAACATCAAAGCCCATATCTCCAGGACGGGTGATGCCCATAATCGCGTTGAGATTCGCACCGTCATAATAGAGGAGACCTCCTGCATCGTGCACAATCTTTGCTATCTGTTCTATATCCTTTTCAAAGACCCCTATAGTATTGGGATTTGTGAGCATTAGACCTGCAGTTCTGGGACCTGTTGCTGCCTTCAGCGCCTCAAGATCCACAAGACCATCCTTGCTGGATGGAACTACAACCACTTTGTAACCAGCCATAGCTGCAGATGCAGGATTAGTCCCATGAGCAGCATCAGGTATCAACATCTCATCGCGCTGGTCGCATTCGTTTGTGACACAACGATGGTACTCTCGAATGATCATAACTCCGGTGTACTCACCTTGGGCACCTGCGGCAGGCTGGAGAGTAACTGCGTCCATTCCAGTTATTTCCGCTAGCCATTGTTCCAACTCCCAAAGGAGTTCAAGAGCGCCTTGGCAAGTAGATACATCCTGAAGTGGATGTAACCAAGATAGACCCCCTAGACCAGCAGCCCAATCATTGATGGTGGGATTGTATTTCATCGTGCAGCTTCCCAGGGGGTATGTGCCAGAGGAAACTGAGAAATTCATTTGCGAGAGGCGCGTGAAATGGCGAATTACTTGTAGCTCGGATAATTCTGGTAGGTCTGGAAGTTCTGAACGAAGCATCTCTGAGGGAATAATCGAGTCAAGTTTGCCAACCTCTTTCTTGATTTCCTGATTGATTTGAGGAAACTTGTGGCCTATCTTGCCGGGCACAGACTGCTCAAACAGAAGGGGTTCATCCCACTTGGCTTGACGATATCGAGCGTCGCTGATGGAGGGTCGCTTGGACATCAGGCAGCACCTCCTTGACTCACAATCTCATTAATCGCTGACACAAGTTCATCTATGACAGCCTTCGTGTGTATCTCTGTCACGCAAAGGAGCATCGATTCTCCAAATTGGGAGAACTCATCAGTAAGAATTCGTCCACCATGTAGTCCGCGCTTGAGAAGTTCCTCGTGAACTTCCCTTGCAGTAATTCCATTCTCAAATCTAACAACAAATTCCTTCCAAAATGCATGCTTAATTGCTGGTGCTGAAATGCCCTTAATAGCATCAAGCTTCTTTGCGGCGTAATTAGCTTTGTAAGCTACTGTTTCCCCCAAGTGTCGAAGAGCACTTGGACCCAATACAGCCGTGTAGACTGCCGCGGTGACTGCAAGAAGTGCTTGGTTTGAACAGATATTGCTGGTTGCCTTCTCTCTTCTGATATGCTGCTCGCGAGGGCTCAGAGTGAGAACGAATCCTCTCTCATGGGGCTCTTCAGTTGTTCTTGTCATCCCTACCAAGCGTCCAGGAAGCTGCCGGATTAGCTTCATGTCTCCGATGCAACCGTACACACCCAGTAGTGGGCCACCATAGGACATAGTGGACCCTAAACTCTGACCTTCTCCTAATACGATGTCTGCACCGTAATCGCCAGGCGGGACCAAAACACCCAACGACATTATGTCAACTCCAGAAACAAAGAGTGCTCCAACTTCATGAGCAAGTTCACCAATTCTTCTAGCTTGCGTTTCGATGAATCCGACGAAGCTTGGATTCTCTATGTAAACGCCTGCGACTCTGTTATCGAGCTTTGATGCCAGATCTGTTAGGGACATGAGGCCAGTGCTTGGGTCAAAATCGATCTTTTCAAGTTCTATTCCAAGGGGTTCGGCATAGGTGCTGGCAACTTGGAAATGAGAAGGATTCATTGTTGCAGGCAGAAGAAACCGCGGTCTTCCCTTCTTTACACGCGTTGACATCAGGATTGCTTCTGCAAGACCGCTTGCCATGTCATACATACTGCTGTTGACAACATCTACAGAGAGCAGTTCAGCCATCATGCTTTGGTACTCAAAGAGTGTTTGAAGCATGCCTTGACTAATCTCAGGTTGATAGCTCGTGTATGCTGTGACAAACTCGGATCGTCCAGCTAGAGCAGGAACAGCAGAGGGAATATAATGCATCCCGGCTCCAGCACCAAGAAACATCCTGCCATCATCAGCCGATCGATTCTTGCTGGCAAGATACTTCATCCGCTGTGTAACTTCAATCTCAGTATGAGATTCCGGGATGTTCAGGTCACGATTAAGAAGGAATTTCGATGGGATGTTTGAAAAGAGATCTTTCAAGTCCTTCTTGCCTATGGACTGGAGCATCTCCTCTCTAACCTCTTCAGTCATTGGAATCCATGGGTGCTTTTCCATGATATCACCGGTGCTATTGCTGTTATGAGCTAGTCCGGACCTTCCCATAGAATAGGCTTTCGTTTGGTATTGATACTGAATTCTTGAGGCCTTCTCGAATACCTTTTTAATGCAATGGCGGCTCAACGCATTCTGACCAAATGGAGGCACGATGATTGAAACCATGGCTCATGGATTTGCTAGTTTGTCCAGCAAGCGATTGCAGAAGCGCTCTCGTAGTTGATGTGTTCGAGGAACACGAAGAGGAAATTGAGGGAGAAATCATAGTGGAAATCGATGAGGCCTTAATCACGTGTTCCAATTGCAGGCGATGGTATCCGGTTATTGATACAATTCCGTGTATGCTCCCGGATGAGCAAAGAATGGATGGTAAACAAAGAATAGAAGAATCCAAGTTCTTGGAAAGGTGGAAGGAAAAGATACCCTCCGAAATCCTTGAAAGTGGAATACCATTTGGTCTCTCACCAGAAAGCTGAAAGGCGAATGTGTTTCAGCACAAGTAAATCAGCCCCGTGGTGTAGCGGTCCAGCATATCGGGTTTTGGAGCCACTTGGTTTCGACCCTATGACGAAGACCCTCGGTGACCCAGGTTCGAGTCCTGGCGGGGCTACCATCACTCTTTCTCTCTGACCATGGATTCTGCAGTATCAGTTAGGTGAACTCTGAAGAGACGCTTGACCTGTGAAAGGACAAGTCGATTGCCATTCACCAAGACATCAATCTCCACGTGGTCACTGAGACCGGAAGTAGAGAGCTTCTTTTCTAGTACTGCTTGGACTTGAAATACGCCAGCCGGATTGTCCATACCTACAGTGAGTCTAAGGGGTTTGTTCCCCTTGTCCAAGTCTATGTCGCGGATTGCCATGGCACTGACTGAGTGAATGTCGACCTTGCCTTTGTGATAGGGAATAATTGTCCTCCCCTTTGTGATATCACACCCGTCACCAATCTTTGTGAGCCCGGCCTCTAGAGTAAGACACTGTGTGTCATCGTCATGAGCGTACATGCCATGTAGAATGAAACTCAAAATATCAGTAGCCTTTGCGGGATCATCGTAAATCTCGTTGAGTTGCTCTTCAAGTATGGGAGCTGCAAGTGGAAGTGCCGCTTGAGGGTGTTCGTTTCTGTGTACAACCATGCCAATATCATGAAGATAGGTTGATGATAATACAACAAGACGTGCATCATCAGTGTCCCCGATTCCCTCAGCAACAACATTGGGTTGAAAAGTTTCATCAAGAATATCAAAGGCCTTTAGGGCATTCCATGTGGCGACTTCAGCATGAACTGGTCCATGGTCCGTGTAGCCAAGGCGCGAAACTGCCATCCTGTTTGCAGTTCTTAGATATGACTGGACTTTCGGAGATCCAGCTAGATACTGATACATTTGAAGCGCTTTGGTGTTGGGCTCCAGTAATTCGCGGACTCTTACCTCGTCGCGGTTTAGGAATTCTCTCATGATGGTGCCCCCAAGGGGAACTGGCTTTGTGTTGAGTTCTGATAAGACTTGCGAAGCAGGATGCTGAGGACTAGATGTCCCCAGCTTCTTCCTGAATTGACAGGAGAGTTCTGTCAATGGCACTTGTGGCTTTCTGAATGGTCTTCAGATAGTCTTGACGAGTCTTCTCAAATGCAACTCTACTGATCCTCTGTTTCTTCTTTCGAAGCAGCAGCTGTCTTAGACCGGCCTTTGCACCCTCAATCTTCTCGTTCTGAAGCTCAAGCTGACCAACCATGTCTCGATATCTAGCACCATATTTGGCAAGTTCATCCTTAATACTAGGTAGCTTTGTGTCGATCTCTTCAAGCTGTGCCTTCAAATCCTTCTCTCGAATCATGAATTCTCGCTTCTTGACCTTGCCTCTACGTCGTGCGGCTTCAAGCTTCTCCAAATCCATGTCTAGTGCGGTCTTCTTGGAGTAAAGATTGGCGAATTCGCGGAGAAGTTCTGGAGGCGCTCCGACTTGCCTTTTCTCAGCAGCAGGATACTCGTCATCGTCGCCAGCATGAACTGATTCTGGCAGCTCAACGAGTCTGTATGCTATATAAGCCAAGGCAAAGACTGCTATTATCATTGATAGAGCAATGGGTCGAACTCCTACTGCGAAGGACACTTGATAGAGAAGTGTGATGCTAATCGGATTGTATTCACTAACATTGTATCCTTGATATCTGAAACTTGTATCAAATGCACCATAAAGGAGTCTATACCCTTCGGTTATATCGATCGTATTGAACGAAATTGGCAGGACCAAGTCAACTGTATGCTTCAATACAAGCA
>JBHLND010000088.1:0-9454 GCA_048937485.1 Promethearchaeota archaeon | reverse complement strand
GAGGTTCTAGGCCTAGCTCTTATAGCTTCAGGGTTCTTACGAATAATGGCTTACATTCTGTTTGTGATATCAACGCGTCATACCACCAGATTCGTGCCCGAGATGGCCTTGTTCATGCAAGTGCCATTGCTTGTTGATCTGAATCTCGAGCTGATTGCTTTGGTCATTCTCGTCATTGTGGTTCTGCAGTCCATGATGAACTATGCCTCTACTCGTAGTCGATACGGGCTTTACGTTCTCATAGGATTTCTGCTACTACTTCTCAGTCACTTTACGGCTGTGATGGACCAAGGCTATTTGCTTAGCCAAATCCTGCAACTCCTTGGTTTTCTTGCGCTTCTTGCCATGCTGTACAAGGTTGGCAGAGAGTAATGAGTCGAAAACGGGCGTATCGCTCCAAGATGCGCATCCTCGCAGACATGATGCGCTGCATCCAGGAGGAGGGGGACGAAGGAGCAGGCCCGACGAAGATTCTATACAATGCAAATCTCTCTCATGATAGGTTGACGCAGTATCTAGATGAATTAGTGGAAAAGGAGCTAATTGTGGTTTCAGAAGAGAATGGGACCAACAAAGTATACAGATTAACAGAAAAGGGGCGAGAGTTTCTGAGAGAGTTTGCGAAGATGGAGAAATTCTCAGAAGCTTTCGGTATCGAGATATAAGCTAAGCAGACAAGGTTTTAAGAAATCCATCTGGAAAGAGTCTGAACAGTGGGCCGGTAGATCAGACTGGTAGATCGTCTGATTCGCATTCAGAAGGTCGCGAGTTCAAATCTCGCCCGGTCCACCATGTTTCTTCTGCTTCTGGGAATTCTTATTACACAGCAATCAACTTGCCAATAGTGTGAGAGAGAGTAGTTGAAACTGAATAATGAAACAATTCAGCAGCTAATACAACAAGGCGAGTTTGGCAAACTTGCAATCCTTGTAAAAAGGGCAAATCTCGACGTACAGAATCTTTCCAAAATAACTAGGAAGTTGCGTTTCATTGGTGAAGATGTGCAAGAAGAGAATCAGGAATCGTATTCAAAAGCACTCCAAGAACTTGACCTTCAATTACATCAATTAGTTGTTGAGATTGTTAAGAAAGGAGGGGCGCAAGTCTACGGACTTGTAGACAAGCAGGTCATCATCCCCAAGAAGGATGGAATTCATGAAGATGCTTCAATGGTTTCCTATCTCGTTGTGAATTTGCTCACAAAAGATCCTGTTGGGATAGTCAGATCTATCGCATCTCTTACGCCTGCAGACATGGGTACGAGTATGGAAGGATTGGAACGTGGACTTGTTGCAGAACTTGAAGTATTGAGGGCGGCAGCTCGCTCAGAAACTGATCCAGAAAAAGCAGCCTATCGTGCAGCAGTGGAATTGCAGTATCATGAAGCAAAGAGAAATGCTAAACAACGTACCATCTCAGTGTGGGGAAAAAATATTCTAGATGCTGCTGTGGAGATTGTGGAGAGAAGCCTTTCGTCGGATTTAATCCAAATGGAAATAGAAGTACTGGTTTCGCTATTACTCATGATGTCAATGCATCCATCGAGCGCTATTGACACTATTACAAAGAAAACGAATATGACTGACAAAGATCTTCGACAGATTGCCGATAAGTATCCCTTTGGAGATGATCGGAGAAAAGAGATACTTGCAGCACTAGAATGAATGTGAATCTGCCTCCGGGCGTTTTGCTTGGGATACCTCCTGACCACGATTTCGAGTTTCCTTCAAACCGCCTTTTTTGATTGCCAGATGCCAATGCATTTTACTGATTTCCATCTTTTCAAGAAATATGCCAGAGATATTACGCAAAGAAGTACAGATGAGCTTTAAGGACGCAGTCAAGAGAGTTGAAACACTGGCTGAGGAGGAAGGTTTCACAATCCTACTGACAAAAGGAATGCATGATATGTTCAAGATGAAGCTGGGTATTGATGACTATCCCCGGAGAACCTTCATTCTTGCATGTTCTGCAGATCTTGCTAAGAAAGCCATGGATGTGTCGACGAATATGTCACTAGTCATGCCTTGTAGTTTTGTAGTTTCTGAAGAAGATGGCAAGGTAATCGTCACTCACTCATCCATAATGAAAATGGGCGTCGAACTTGGATTTGCTCCGGCGGACCCAATGAAACCAGTTATTGAAGAAACAGGCTTGCGTGTCCATAAAGTCTGGGACAAGATCTAATCCAGTGATGAGTGCATCTTGAGATTGGCGAAAGCTTCACATGATATTACGCCTCGCTCTAGGTCATGAGCGATTCGATAAAGAATCAGTGGGAAGCTAATGCACAGGCTTTCTCCGACCTGATTGGTGGGCAGGGCACTCCACATCATCAACACATCCTAATTCCCTGCTTGGATAGCATGATGGGGAATGTCAAAGGCAAGAAAATTCTGGACGCAGGATGTGGAGAAGGCTACCTGTCTCGTCGATATGCCAAGAAAGGTGCAACTGTAACTGGCGTAGATATCTCGAACAAGCTCATCGAACTATGTAAGAAAGATGCGATTGAGAACACAACTTTCTTTGCAGGCGATATATGCAATCTTGCCTCTTTTTCGGACAACTCATTTGATACAGTCATCAGTAATCTTGTACTACTCAACGTGCCATGTTTTACAGAGGCATTGCAGGAGTTCTACCGGGTTCTCAATCCAAGGGGTTTTCTTATCTTCTCCATCGTTCATCCCGCATTCAATTTCTATGGCCCGGGTACATGGGAGATGGGGCAGAAGAACCCTGAAACCAAAAGGAGAGAGGGCCTTTTCTTCAAGGTTGACAATTACTTTGCAGAACGGGAGTATCAAAGATTTTGGAAGACTCGGCAAGGGGAGAAATTCCCAGTGCCCATCAGCTTCTTTCACAGGACTATCTCAACTTATGTTGAAGCCGTAGTCAGAGCAGGATTTAGGATCGCTCAAATGGAGGAACCACAACCTGCTACTGATGACGATTTCTTCGATAGGGAACGAAGAATTCCCTTCTTTCTGGTTGTAAAAGCAGACAAGCCTTGATATGGAAAGATTTGATAGCCAAGGATACTGGTTGAGTTTCTGACATAGATTGGAGATACTACAATATGACGCTGACACTCGATGACTTGGAATACCTTAGCATAGGAAAACGGACCAGGCTCCACCGTTTGATGCACACTTACGGGCCAGGCAATGGGCGGATGTTGATCCTACCAATAGATCAAGGATTGGAGCATGGCCCATCAACATTCTTCCCCAATCCAGATAGTCAGGATCCGGATTTTCAGTTCAGACTGGCAAAAGAGGGCGGCTACTCTGGAATAGCCTTGCATCTTGGCCTAGCGGAGAAATATGGCCAGAGGTATGCTGGAAAGGTACCAATCGTCCTCAAAGTCAACGGAAAGACAAGAATTCCTTCTGATGCCCATGCGATGTCACCAATGACTGCATCGGTAGAGGATGCGGTAAGAATTGGAGCTGACGCAATTGGATATACGCTCTATGTTGGAAGTCCAAGACAAGTGGATGACATGAATCAGTTTAGAAAAGTCAAAGCTGATGCAGACCAGCTCGGGATTCCTATTATCCTGTGGTCCTATCCTCGTGGTGAAGCAGTTGAGAAAAAAGGTGGAAAGAACTCTCTCTATGCAGTAGATTATGCTGCTAGGGTCGCAAATGAGCTAGGCGTAGAAGCTGTAAAACTGAACGTGCCTGTTGATGACAAGAAAAGAAGATCTGAACAGCCTGCACCTTATGATACGCTGGAGCTGAGCTATGAAGAGCGTGTCAGAAAAGTGATTAAAACTGCAGGAAAAACCTTGGTGCTTTTTTCGGGTGGAAGTATGCTGAGTGATGAGGACCTGATACACAGAGCAAAGGTGTGCCTAGAAGAAGGGGCTGCAGGCCTTCTTTTTGGCAGAAATCTTTGGCAACGGAAATGGGATGATGCATTATCTGTTACTAAGAAGCTTACCAAAATGATGTCTGAGCTGTAGGGAGTGTGTTGCGTTGGGTGAGGAAACAAGGGGATACGATGTTAGAGTGACCTGGGATAATGAAGCGGGTGGAACTGTGCTAGTCGAAAGCAAACCCAGTATTAAGGTAGTTAGACCACAGGGCGAGGAGAGTGCGCCAGATTTGTATGCACCGGAGCATCTCTTTGTAGCTGCAGCAACGGTCTGTTTCATGAACTCCTTCATTTACTTCACACGACGAATGCGGATAGAGTTCAAATCATTCGAATGCGAAGCAACTGGATTTTTGGAGAAAGTTGGAAAGAGCTTCGAGGTAACAAGAATTACGACACGGTCGAAACTTGTCATAGACTCTGAAAATCTCAAACCGAAGTTCACTCGAGCTCTTGAGCTGGGTGCCAAGTATTGCTTCATAGCGAATTCTATGAAATGTCCAGTAGAGCACGAAGATGAAATCGTTGTCAATTGATTCCAAATCAGGCACCAGACCCAAATCCTTTTCCTAGGCACAGAAAACTGCACACTTGGTGAAATGATTGGCTGATGATTCACACGAATACAAAGTGAAAGTTGATTGGACTGAGGGTAGGATTGGAAAGTTCAGTGTCGAAGGAAAACCTGAATTTGATGTATCATCACCTCCCGAATTTGAAGGCCCGGAGGGCATTGTATCACCTGAAGATCTCTTTGTAGGAGCAGCTGCATCCTGCTTCATGACGACCTTTGTAACATTCACCAAAAAGATGCGTTTTGACTTCAAGTCATTTAGCTGTGAGGGCTATGGAACGCTTGAGAGGGTTGAGAAGGGTTTCCAGTTCACCAAACTGCTTCTGAAGACCACTGTTGTAGTAGAATCAGAGGATTTTATACCTAAAGCTGACAGAGCCCTGGACCTGGCTGGAAAATACTGCTTGGTTTCTAATAGCATGAAATGCTCTACTGAGCATGAGAATATTGTGAAAGTAGAATAGATTGATGAGTATTTTCATCTATCCATCTACTTCGATACTCAATCTTCTGACGATTCAGGTGCTTTGATGTAGATTACCTCGTCTGATTCAGGCAGCTGAACTTCCACAAAGCCATCTGTTTCGGGTTTTGTGAAATTGATCTTCTCTATTCCATGCATAGCCTGCAAATCTTTTTCCCATGGTTTGAGTGCCTGAGAGATGCATGCCTCTGGAAGTCCTTGACGTAGTGATAGGCCATTCTCACGCTTGAATTTCCAGAAACCACTGTTTGTCAATTGAAGCAGGTCCGTATGTTCACACAACTTTGAAGACCACTCTTTCTGTGGAGTTGGATATAACTCACCGTGGATGCCTTTTGAATCGTAAAGCTCACGATAGATCTTGTCTGTGATGTACGGAGTTATCGGTGCCAGTGTCTTTAGAATCACCTTGAGGGTTTCATGCAGTGCAAACCATCCTGATTCTTGCTCATCCCTGGTGAACTTTCCTTCTGAGTTGAAGCATCTTCCTTTCAGCATCTCAATGATATGATCTGCGAAGAGATTCCAAGTAAAGCCACGAATCTCAATGGCAGGTCTGTGGAAATCCAAGATATCGCAGTCCGGGAGAATCTTGGCGATGAGCGTGTTAACTTCTGCTAGGAGCCACTGATCCACATCTGTGAGTTTCTTGAAGGAAATCTCCTTTGGAATTGGGAACATGGATATGAATCGGGCAATGTTCCAGAGTTTTGTTACGAACTTTGATACGCCAGCTAGACGGTCTTCAGCAAACCTTACGTCACTTCCCAGTCCAGCTTCCATAACACCGTAGAAGCGCATTGCGTCAGCTCCATATTTTTCCACAAAGGGCATGGGTGGAGGGGAATTTCCCTTCGATTTGCTCATTGTTTCGCCTTTCTCGTCTACCACGTGGCCTGCAATCCACATCTCACTGAAAGCGGGTTTCTCCGTGAGCTGATAGGTTCTTAGCAGAGAGTAGTATAGCCATGTTCTCACAATGTCTTTTGCGTGAGGACGCATGACATTCCCAAATGCTTTCTTGAAAAAGTCCATGTCGCGTAAGTACCCTATGATGTAAAGACCAGAGATTGAAGAGTCCATCCATGTGTCAAATGTGCGTTCCTCTCCTGTGAAACCCTCCTTACTTCCACACTTTGGGCACTGTGAGAATGGGGGATCATCCTTCCATGGTTGATAGTATTTGAGTTCGCCTGCTTCTGGTACCACTGCCTCTTTGCAGGAGTTACAGTACCAGATTGGAATCTCTGTGCCATAATATCTTCTTCTGCTTACTGGCCAATCGACCGTAATTCGGTTTAGCCAATCTATCAGAATTTGGCGGTGATGAGATGGGAAAAAAGTGCCTTCTTTTGCAATCTGCATCAAAGGTTCAATGTAGTCAATCTGCTTAACATAGTATTCCTCCATAGCAATGAACTCAATTGGAGTATTGCTTCGCCAGCAAAGCGGCACTCGTTGAACAGACGGTTCTTGGCTATACAGAAAGCCCTCCTCTTCCAGCGCTTTCGTAATTTCTTTTCGAGCATCAGCAATTTTCATCCCAGCGAATCTTCCTGCTGCTTCAGTCATAGTGCCATCAGGAGATATGGCTGCAATTGGTTTCAGAGCAAAATCTCGAAAGGCCATTACATCTGCTTGATCTCCATAGCTGCATACCATGAGTGCACCAGTTCCGAACTCCATTTGAGCAGTGGGACTCTCAATGATAGGTACCTCCAGATTAAAGAGGGGCACTTTTGCCGTTTTACCGGCATACCCACTATAACGTTCATCATCTGGGTGAATGAACACTGCGCCACAAGCGCAGAGTAGCTCCGGTCTTGAAGTTGCGATCCTGATAGGTTCCATTCCTTCTACATTGAAGTATAGGTAATGTAGAGTTGTTGAACGCTCTGAATACTCGACTTCAGCGTCTGCAATTGTGGTGCCACATTCAAAGCACCAATTGTTAGGTCTGTAATCGCTATATACAAGGCCGCGATTCCAGATGTTGATGAAGGTAGCCTGTGTCACAGATCTGTATTCGGGACTGTCTGTTCTATAGCTGCCTTCGTCTTCATACGTGTTGAAACCTATCCCTAGGCGTTTGAATCCGTCTACTGTTATCTTTTCATCAGCATCAAGTCGTTCCTTGCATTTCTGCAAGAATAGCTCACGAGGCGTTTCATGCATACTTAAGCCAAGATCTTTCTCCACTCTCACCTCTACTGGTAAGCCATTTCGGTCAATTCCAAGAGGAAAATTCACTTCGAGGCCCTGCATCCTGCGGAATCTAGCGTTTATGTCAATCTGGGTGTAGTGAATGACCTGCCCCACATGCATTGGTCCAGAAAGATAGGGCGGCGGTGTGTCTACACTGTAGATTTTCTTGCTCGAGTTTGCGTCGAAGGCGTATGTGTCTTCTTTGAACCAGAGGTCAAGAATCTCTTCTTCGGACTCAGGTTTCCATCTCTTTGATGTAATTGAAGGTGTGAATTTATTCGCCAAAACATCCAGTCTCCTTGATGTCAGCAAGGGTACAGCCAGTGCTGTTTCAAACGCGAAGATTGCGAATCGCCTAAAAGGGTTATGGGCAAGCCATGTTAACCAAGAGATTCCATTCTTGATGCATGAATAACAGATGTAGACTAGACTATCCATATGAAAAGAGTGTATTGAGAGACCTGCAACCATTCTCTCAAAAGATGAGATAGATAGGCTGAACGAAGATTTGGCAGGGAAGAGGTGGATTTCGAAGCCTTTAGAATATAAGAGAATTGTCGATGGTCGAAATTTCGGCAAACCTGTCCATTCAAGAAATCTTCTTTAATGGCACAAGGAAGATGTACCCGTTCGGTAATTGCCTTAGGGGATACAACTTATGCGTGCTGTTCTAAAATTAGGGGGTTCACTCCTCTATGATGACAAAGGCCAGATTAACCTTGACAGAGTACGAAACTATGCCAGGGTAGTGGCTAGCATCGTCAAGAACGGTCATGAGATGGTTGTCGTCGTCGGTGGTGGCAAACCAGCACGAGTATTCATATCGGCTGCAAGAGAACTTGGTGCAAGCGAATCTCAATGTGACTGGCTCGGAATCAAGGTGGCACGAAACAACGCAGAATTGCTCTGTGCAGCTCTCGGAGATATTGCATATCCAAAGATTGTGGAATCCTTGGACGAGCTTGAAACGGCAATTGGCCATGGGAAAGTAGTCCTCATGGGAGGGCTCACGCCAGGTCAATCAACCAATGCAGTGGCTGCATTAGCTGCTGAGAGTATCAAGGCACAGATGCTCATGAATGCAACAAACGTTGATGGCGTCTATGACCGCGATCCAAGCAAAACTGGAGCTAAGAAACTGGATACTGTTGGGATTGATCAATTAGACAAGATTCTCTCAGGCTCTGGGACTAGAGCAGGAGAGTACAAGCTCTTTGATCCGGTAGCAATCAGAGTAGTTGGGCGTTCAAAGATACCCACCGTGATATTCAATGGAAATAATCCTGATGCAATCCCGCGACTTCTCAAGGGGGAGAAAATTGGAACCAGAATAGTGCATGAACCGAATATGTGAACCAACGGGGACACGGAAGTTGAAAAAATTGCTAGAAAAGGTATTTGCATCTCGCGCTCAGACCAGGGTAGTACAGCATTTCCTAGACAGACCAAAAGAGTTCTTCAATCTGAGTAGAATCGCCAAGGAAACGGGTCTGGCACATTCCACAATTCACCGTGTCATGCAGCCGCTGGTAGATATGGGCTTGGTCAAAGAGATTAAGGTAGGCCAACAAATTCGTCTCTTCATCCTTGAAACTGAAGAGGTCAAAAGCAAGATTCTTGCTGATTTCTACACACAAATCAGACCACACCTTGAGGATTCACCCAAGGAAACATAGTTTCTACTATTTGCCTTTCAAAAAGTCAATCAGAACTCGGGTCAATTCCTCGCGTTCCTGAACTGTAGGTGAATGGCCACAGTTCTTGAACACCTTCATTACAGAATTGGGGATTCTCTTGTGAAGCAACTCACCCATTTTCGGATTTACTATGCGGTCATCATCCCCATGGATGACCATAGTTTCGGCCTTTATTTCTGGCAAACGCTCTGTGAAATCTGCTGATGCAAGTCCAAGTCCCGCTGCGACCATTCCAGCTTCATTAACATCTTCTGATTTTTCTTTGAGATACTGGACCATTTCGGGATTGTTCTCGATCCATTCATCACTATATCCACTTCTTAGCGATGTCCAGAAGTATGCTTCCTGTCCTCCCTCTACCTGAGCCTCCCGCCAGCTGTACACAACATCGATCAGGTCATCAGTGACCTTTGGAGTGGTGCCCATGAGAACTAGCTTGTTCACTCGTTTTGGATGCCGTAGTACGAAATGCTGGGCAATAATTCCACCTAGTGAATGACCTACAACATGCACTTTTGAATGGCCTAGATGCTGCAGAAGCGCATCCAAATCATCAGCGAAACTATCGGGCGATATCATTATCCCAAATTCTTCAACTTCTGTGTGGCC